>JANXYD010000072.1 GCA_025350265.1 Hyphomicrobiaceae bacterium
CCGCCGTCATCGATGGCGCGACGAACTGGCAGGTGTTCCGTTACGTGGCCTTGCCGATCGCCAAACCGGGAATAGCTGTCGCTTTCATCCTTGCCGTCATCTTCTCGTGGAACAATTTCGTTTTCGGCATCGTGCTCGCCGGGCGTGAGACACGTACGTTGCCGGTCGCCGTATACAATATGATCTCTTTCGACCAACTGAGTTGGGGGCCGTTGGCCGCCGCAGCCCTGGTGGTAACATTCCCCGTGCTTGTGCTGACGGTGTTCGCCCAACGCCAGATCGTTGCAGGATTGACCGCCGGTGCCGTCAAAGGCGGTTGAATGATTTTTCTGCCCCGCCCGGGAACGCAGCGCTTGCTATCACGTTTCCTCGCCGGATGCTGACCGTATGACAGCTAGTCAAAATGGGCGGGAAGATCAGGCGTTTTACTAGCTTCCGTCTGAGCGAACGAAACCGCAATCGAGTTTCCAACCCCTTTGCGATCAGCGTCTTCAATTTTATCGATCTGCGCAGAACAGCGGGGTTTTCGGCAACCCCGAGGCTCTGTTGCGCGTTATAGCCTGCGTTGGTTGGTTGCGAATTGTTTTGCCGAGGGCCTCTCATGCCAAAAAAAGCCCGGGCCTATTGGAAGGGCCATTTGCGGCTCAGTCTGGTTTCGATCGGCGTCGAAATCTATAATGCGGTCGAATCCAAGGGCGAAATATCCTTCCGCCAAATCCACAAACCGTCGGGCCGCCGCGTAAATTATCAGAAGACAGTCGAAGGCGTCGGCAAAATCGACAACTCCGACATTGTCAAAGGCTACGAGGTCGATACCGACACCTACGTAACGCTGGAGCCGGACGAAATCGACGCAGTCAAACTCGAGAGCAAGAAGACGATCGACCTCGTCCAGTTCGTCGATGCCAAGGAAATCGATTACCGCTACTTCGAACGGCCATACTTCGTTGTGCCGTCGGACGAACTTGCCGGCGAAGGATATGTGGTCATTCGCGAGGCATTGACAAAAACCGGCAAGGTCGGGCTCGCGCAGATTACCATCGGCGGCCGTGAGTGGTTGGTCGCCATCGCCCCCCTCAAAGACGGCTTGGTGATGGAAATGTTGCGTTATGCGCAGGAGTTGCGCGACCCTGCGGATTTCTTCGACGAAATTCCGGGCGCCAAACCACCCAAGGACATGGTCAATCTGGCCACCCAACTGATCAACCAGAAGTCTTCTAAGTTCGTGGCCGACAAATTTGAAGACCACTATCAGACGGCACTCAAACAACTCGTTCAAGCCAAACTGAAAGGTGCCAAGATAGTGGCGCCGCAAGATGATGCACGGCCCAAGGGCGCAAACGTTGTCGATCTGATGGAGGCGTTGAAGCGGAGCGTCGGGGGGACTGATAAGAGTGTCGCGTCAACGCCGACGTCACCGGCCAAGACAAAATCCACGCGCGCGAAAAAGCCCGCCTAAATCAAAACAGGCGACGCGATGGTAAACACGCTTTCGAAGTATCATGAAAAGCGGGATTTCAAAAAAACGCCGGAACCAGACGCCAATTCTGAATTAAAATCGACCGCGCATCCGCGGTTTGTCATTCAAAAGCACGACGCGACGCGACTCCATTATGACTTGCGGCTCGAAGTAGGCGGCGTTTTCAAATCCTGGGCCATCACCCGTGGCCCCTCGCTCGATCCACAAGAAAAGCGCCTGGCCGTGGAGGTGGAAGATCATCCGCTGGCTTATGGCGATTTTGAAGGCACCATCCCCACAGCCGAATATGGCGGGGGAACAGTGATGCTATGGGATCGCGGTTTCTGGTTACCTGAAACACACGCAGACCCAGCGCAATCGCTCCGCGACGGCGAACTCAAATTTGTGATTGCCGGCTCCAAGCTGACCGGTGGCTGGGTTCTCGTGCGCATGAAGCACGACCGCAACCACACGAAAAACAAGAATTGGCTGCTGATCAAGCATCGCGACGCGTGGGCCAAAGCCGGCGATGGAGAGCGTATATTGAAGCAAGACCGGTCGATTGCCTCGAAGCGGACCATGCACCAGATCGCGTCCGGCAAGGGCGCAAAGCCCGCTGCATTCATGCTGGACGGGCCCAACATCGCAAAAGCAGACGCCATCTGGCATTCCCGTCTGGCGACCGGCAAAAACAATAGCGCATCTGAACCCGCACCAATGCAGCGCAAAAAGAATACCCACACATTCGCGGCGATCACGGCGTATGGCGATGTGGTGGGCGGCGTGAAAATTTCAAAAACCGCAAAAATTCTCTGGCCTACAGTCAACGGCGGCACTGCGGTTTCGAAATTGGATTTGGCTGTTTATATGGCAACCGTCGGGCCGTGGATGCTCGATCACATTCGCGGCCGCCCGTGCTCACTGATCCGCGCGCCCGACGGGATCGATGGCGCACAATTTTTTCAACGTCACGCGATGAAGGGCCAATCTCCACTTGTGCGCACGGTCCGAATTACCGGCGATCACGAGCCTTACCTGCAAATCGACGACGCCCAAGGCCTTGTAGCCATGAGCCAGATCGCAGCGCTCGAATTCCATCCATGGAACTGCGCTGAATTCCAGCCGATGCGGCCGGGACGGTTGATTTTCGATCTCGACCCCGCGCCCGATGTGCCGTTTTCAGCCGTGGTCGATGCAGCCGTGGATATCCGCGATCGCCTCGATCGAGTGGGCCTGGTCTCTTTCTGCAAAACCACCGGCGGCAAGGGACTGCATGTTGTAACGCCGTTGAAGGTTGAAGCAGGTGCAGACCTCGGCTGGCCGGAAGCGAAAATGTTCGCCGAAGCGATCTCGACGCAAATGGCCAACGACAATCCCGATTGCTATCTCGTCACGATGTCGAAAAAAATTCGCGCGGGTCGTATTTTTCTCGATTATCTCCGCAACGATCGCATGGCGACTGCGGTCGCGCCGCTGTCGCCACGGGCGAGGCCGGGTGCCCCGGTTTCAATGCCGCTGTCGTGGGCGCAAGTGCGCCGCGACTTGGACGCCCAGCGCTTCACGATCTGGACCGCGCCCGCCTTGATGGCCAAGACGACAGCCTGGGCAGACTACCATAAATCGGCGCGCTCGCTGAAAGCTGCAATCCGGAAGCTGGTGGGGTAATGGCTCGCACCAAGGCCTCCGCCCGGCGCGCTGAAAATGCCAAGCCCGGCTTCATAACGCCGTGTCTGGCACGGCTGGGAGAAGACGTGCCGGCAGGTGCCAACTGGGTGCACGAAGTCAAGCTCGACGGCTACCGGCTGCAAGTCCACCTCGACAATGGCGCGGTTCGGTTGTTGACCCGCACGGGGCTCGACTGGACGCCACGATTTGGCTCGCTTGTTACTGCCTTCAAATCTATCCCCGCGAAATCCGCCATCCTCGACGGCGAAGTAATCGTGGAGGACGATCGTGGTGCGTCCAGCTTCGTTCGCCTCGTATCGGCCCTTAAAGCGAATACGACGGAAGCGATCGTGTTCGTTGCCTTCGACTTGCTGTTCCTCGATGGCATCGATTTGACTGTGATGACGCTGACGGAGCGCAAAATGCGGCTGCAGGCGCTGTTGCCAAACGTATCCGGACGGGACGCATCCGCGCGCATCCTCTACAGCGAGCACCTTGCAGGCGACGGCGAAAAAATTCTGTCGTCGGCTTGCAAGTTGGGGCTCGAAGGCATCGTATCGAAACGCCTCGACAAACCCTACCGATCCGGCCGCCACGACGATTGGCGAAAGACCAAATGCGTTCAAACCGACGAATTCATCATCGTCGGATATCTGGATTCCACTGCGCTCAAAGAAAGCATTGGCGCACTAGCCGTGGGATATTACGACGACACGAAGCTTATCTACGCCGGGCGCGTCGGCACTGGCTTCAGCCACGCCACCGCCGCCATGCTGTGGAAAGCGTTGCAGCCATTGCGAACGGAAACGTCGTCATTGGTTGCAACGCTCGATGGCGCCCAACTCAAAGGCGTCAATTGGGTGGTGCCTGATTTGGTGGCCCAGCTTGAGTATCGTGCGCTGACCGACAATGGGCTGTTGCGGCATGCGTCGTTCCAAGCGCTGCGCGAAGACAAGCCGCCCAGCCAAGTGACGCGTCCACGTCTTGCCAGACAGCCGACAGATTAATCAGCCTCATGGCCTTTGCGCCGGTAGCGGCTGTTTTCATCGGCACCAACGGTCGGATCGGCATCGAAAATCAGGCGCTCATAGCCTGCCAGGGCGACGAACCGTTTGCCGCGCGCCCGGCCGATCAGCGTCAATCCAGCCTTGCGGGCCAACTCCACACCCCATGCGGTGAATCCAGAGCGCGAAACGAGAATGGGTATCCCCATTTTCACGGTCTTGATGACCATTTCCGAGGTCAAGCGTCCGGTCGTGTAAAAGATCGTATCATCGGGCGCGATCTTGTTGAGAAGCATATAACCGGCGATCTTATCCACCGCATTGTGCCGCCCGACGTCTTCCATATAAACCAGTATTTGATCGCCGCGTGCCAGTACGCAGCCATGGATCGCCCCGGCCTTGAGATACAAACTCGGTTCGGTATTGATCGCCTTCGTCAGGGCATAAAGCCACGATGTCTTGAGCCGTGCCGTCGTGCTCAATGCCACGGTATCGAACGCCTCCATCAGATCCCCGAAGACAGTGCCTTGCGCGCAGCCCGACGTTTGCACCCTTTTCCGCAACTTCTCTTCGTAGTCAGTTTGCCGCTTCGTTCGCACCACGACTGTTGCGATATCGTCGTCATACTCGACCGCTGTAATTTCGTCGTCCGGCTGCAACATGTTCTGATTGAGCAGATATCCAACCGCCAGTAATTCCGGATGATCACCGATCGTCATCACGGTTACGATCTCGCGCGCGTTAAGAAATAGCGTGATGGCCCGCTCGGTCACCACGACGGTCTCAACGACTGCGCCTGTCTGATCTATACCTTCGACGCGCTCAGACAACCGCGGATCATCCGGCGTCGGCCGTATCACCATCTCACTCATCAGGACCTCGCAAAAAGAGTTCCAAGGGCGAGCCCTTGGTGGGGTCAAGAGGCAACGCCCCCTGCCTGTGCTTCAATAGTCTCCCCACCCTGCTTCGGCTCCCAGCTGACAAAATAAATCGCCGCCGCCGTGGCGACTCCGAACACCGCCATCGCCGCCCCCACCAGCGCGAACATCGCCCACACGGGTGCAGACGCTGCTGCCGGCCACGTCGTGAGCCACCAGCCGATGCCCGCTACCATCATCAGCCGCAGCGTACCTGCCAGAACCGGCCCGAGCACCCGCCCCGCCCCCTGCGACGCAAAATACAGGCACAACCCCAGGCCATAAAGCGGATAGCACGGTCCGACCCAGCTGAAATAGGCATGCGCTGCGGCCTGCACCGCCGGCTCACGAGTAAACAGCCCGGCCCAGCTTTCCGGAAACACGGCCACAATCATGCCAACGGTCCCCACCAACCCCGCCGACAGCATCCCACCCGTCCAGGCTACGCGTCGTGCGCGTGCAATCTGCCCCGCACCGATGGCCATGCCGACCATCGGAACACAGGCCACACCGATGCCGAACGCGATCGGAATGAGCAAAAACTCAAGTCGCGCGCCGATACCGTAGCCTGCGAGCGCCTCGGTGCCGAATACCGATACCAGTCGCGTCACCACCAGAACCGTCAGCACGGTCTGCAACGGCGACAGGCAGGCGACTGCACCAACCTTCAGGATATCGCCGAACAGCGCACGATCGAGCGAAACCGCCCTGAAATCGAGCCGCACGCGCGCGCGCCCCGACACCAGATACCACAATAGAAAAATGGCAGCGCTCGATGCGGTCGTCACCAATCCGAGCGCGATGCCCGCCATGCCCAGTCGCGGCAGGGGGCCGAGCCCTAGCCCCAGCCCGCCGCCGATCAACACTTGCCCGAGCGCCGCTGTGGCCAAGGTCAACGACGGCACCTTCATGTTGCCGCCGCCGCGTACCACTGACGCCAGCGTATTGGTCAGCCACAACCCGAGTGCGCCGAGAAACACCACGTTGGAGTACACGACAGCTTGTTCGAGTGCCGCGCCCCTGCCACCCAGTGCTGCATAAATTGTCGGTGCCAACGTCAGCATGAATATGGTGGAGCCGACGCCGGCGAGACTGCCGATCACCAAAGCGTGCATCGCGAGCGCAGAAGCGCGAGCTTCGAGATTGGCACCGAGCGCGCGGCTGATCGCCGATGAAACGCCCCCGCCCATCGCGCCCGACGACATCATCGTCATCAACATCACCATGGGGAACACGAGCGCCAGCCCCGCCAGCGACGGCGTGCCGAGATAGCCGACGTAACCGGTCTCGGCGACCGCTACCAGCGCAGATGCCACCATCGCCATCATGTTTGGCAGGCTGAGTCGCACCAACGTCGGCAAAATGGGAGCTGCAAGCAGCGTATGACTGGAACGAGGCGGGACCGCGCCCTGGATCGCTCGCTCGTCAATTGCAATACTCATGTGCCAACTCCTCAGTGTGCTTTTGGCGCACTATGTCCAGACTATCGAGCATCCACGAGCCGAGACTTGTCAACGTGGACACGCACGGAAATAAAAGACGAGGCCGCACCCTTGAATCGGTCAATTTTCGATCCATATGCGGGATGAGGCTTTCCCCCCAAAGCCTCATGCCGTTACGCTCCCCCGTAACGGATTCGCGGCGATCGTGTTTCCCCTCACACGATCGCCGCACTCCCTGCCGCTCCGGCTTTAGGATAAGTTTCGGTTTTCAGGGAAGTCTGCGTCGGCTTTTGATGGCTGCCGCCAAGGTGCCATCGTCGAGATAATCCAGCTCGCCGCCGACGGGTACCCCTCGTGCCAGCACCGAAACGGTCACGCCGGACGGGGATAGTCGTTCGCGTAGATAATGAACCGTCGATTGGCCTTCGACAGTGGAACTCAGCGCCAAGAGAACTTCCGTCACTGGCGGTTGCGCGCGTTCGATCAATACGTCGATATTCAACCGCTCCGGCCCAATCCCATCCAGCGGCGACAAATGCCCGCCGAGGATGTGATAGCGGCCTGTAACTACCTCGGCCCGCTCCAGCGCCCACAAATCGCCGATCTCCTCCACAACCACGATAAGGCCTGGATCGCGTCGTGGATCGCTGCAAACTTGACAGGGCGACTGCGTGTCGAGATTGGCGCAGATGCTGCAGGCCACGATGCGGTCCGCGGCCTCCAGCAATGCTTTTGCCAGTGGCTCCAGCAACTCGGCACGCTTCTTGATGAGCGCTAACCCTGCTTTTCTTGCTGAACGCGGCCCCAACCCCGGCAATCGAGCCAGCAATTGGATGACACGTTCGATTTCCGGGCCTGCTACTTTGCGCGCCATTATGACCTGTTTTCTTGCCACCGGATGAAGCATCAGGCTGCTCTTAAGCACTACCACTGAGCCGGCGACACACAAATGCGGCCAACTGTGTTGCGTCCGACGGCAGTCTATGGCATCACCAGCGTGGAACGACACACCACGGCCGCAGCCGAGGCCTAGCTTTCGTCGAAAGCTTTCACAGGCCAATCGCCGTAGGTGCAAATTGCCGGCTTAGCTCAGTTGGTTAGAGCGCTAGATTGTGGATCTAGAGGTCCCCGGTTCAAGCCCGGGAGCTGGTACCAATAAACTTGTTACCCGCTGTCGTAAACACCAGAGGGATTGGCCTTCGTCAGCGATCAATTGGTCGCCGACCGCGTCAGATCGCTTGCGCACTCTCACAGATTTGTGGCTGTCAGATAATCCAAGCCCCGATTGTCACCGCCGCTGCATCCCGCACAGCTCGCGGACATATCTACGTCTGAAGTATCCGAGAACGCTTGGCGTCGGCTGCGCTCCGCCAAGCTTGAGCTGACCTTAGAAAGGACGGGCGACCTCACGTCACGGCTGGTGCAAGGCCCTGACGATGCGTCGTTATTTGTTCACGGGGCTCGCTGGATCGAAGAGATACGCCGTCACGTCCTTGATCTGCTGTTCCGACAAAAATTTGTTATGACCGAAGCGCGGCATGTTCGAACAAGGCAGTATCGACTGTGCATTGTAAATTTTTGTATAAGTCGCCGTAGCCTCGGCCGCAGCAAATTTGCGTATTTTCCCATAGTCTTCCAGGCTCGGCCCCAGCGTGCCGTAACTCAGCTCCCTCCGCGCCATCTGATGGCAGGCATAGCAGTTGCCGCCGCGCGGGCCAGTCGCACTGTCGCTGAATTGGCCACCGGTTCCGATTTGCGCAACCTTCTCGCCATCTTCCCATTTGCCGAGCACGTTGCCATCTGCCGGCATCACGACGCTCGCTTTTTCCCGCGCCAGAATAGCCGCGAAATCAGCTTTGGACGGCTGATTGCGGCTGAGCGAGCAGATCCGTTGCGTCTCGTCCTGGTCGATGCGCGCCTGCCAGCCTTCCGCCGGCGTTTTCCAGGTGCCCTTCACGTACGCATCCACCACGCCAGGCGCGACACCACCGCTTTCAGCCCATAGGCCGCCCGGTGACACCGCTGCACATAGCGCAACGCTTGCCAGGAGCAATTTGAAGGTTCCATTCATGGCGCGCGCTCTCTATCGTTTGATCGATGGCACGAGGATATTGCCGCCGTCGGCATTTTTGGTCAGATAGAGAGTCAACGCCGTCAGCCCGTCAGACGCGTAATCCGGCGCGGGCATGCGCATCTGCCGATAGCAATCCCACAACCGGTGCTGCATCGTGCGCATCTGGCTTTGCGATACCCGATACGTCGGCCACGACCCCATGGTGTCTTGTGCCGCGTTGCCGGACTTACTGAGGTTGGGGAGACCTTGCAGTCGGATCCGCTTGCCATCTTCCGAATGGCAGGTCGCACACGAAAAATCCATGACGGCCGATCTGCGAAAGAACATCGCCTCTCCCACCGCGTAAGCTTCCTGCTCTTTCGGATGTGACAGCGACACGGAGAACTTTTCGCCGGACGACTTCTGCGCGACGTAAGCCACCAGATCTTCCATGTCCGACACCACGCCAGGACCGCTGAACCGGCGCTTGATCACGTCCTTGATATCGAGCCCCTGCACCTTTTCCATGCACCACAACAAGCGCTGCTCAAGGTCCAACACCTTGTCGGCATCCTTGAAGTAATGCGGTAATTTCGCGTAGGCACCCTCCACCTTGCCCGGACCTTCGCCGAGATCGCACGTTTGTAGCGACACATTTTTGCTACCGCGCGCCAGTACCCACAACGCTTCGCCGCGATCGACGTTGAGAAAAGCCGGATTGGCCATTGGATCGGAGATCATCGCCCGATAGCGTTCGATCTCTTTTTCGGTTGCATCCGCGGTCTGTGACGTGGCCATCGTCGCGCTGCCCACCCATAACAACACGGACCAGCAGACATACTTCAGAGTGTGCAAGTCAGCTCTCCTACTCGTGCGCCGCAGCAAAGAACCTGTGGCCATCAGTTTAGAGTGCTTCGGTGTGAAGTGTGAAGCGGTTTTCCGATCATAAGCACGGCACAACAAAGTTCTGGCCGGCGAATGCTCGGTTGCAAGCAATTCCAAGCCCATGATAGATCAAATCCAAGGACCCGCCGCGACGCTCGCCCGGTCCGACAGAGGAAATCCTGATGACGCGTTTCACCGGTCGCAAGCCTTGTTCCCAATCTCCTGCGACGCCGCGTGCAAAGTCGCGGCGCGAAGTGCTTCTACTGGCGGCCGGCAGCTCAGCGGCGGCGATCGTCGGCATGCAGCGCGCAAGTGCGGCACCTGAGCAAGTCGCCGCCGAGACCAAAAAATTATTCGGCGACAAAAAACTGCTCGACGGCAAAATCAAGTTGGAGCTACCGACCATCGCCGAAAACGGCTTAGTCGTGCCGCTGAGCTTCGAGGTCGATAGCCCGATGTCCGACACCGACTACGTCAAGGCGGTGCATCTCTATGCCGAGGGCAATCCCAATCCACTAGTGGCGTCGTTTATGTTCACGCCACTCAGCCCGAAGGCCGCCGCGTCCATCCGTATTCGACTCGCCGGTACGCAAAACGTCGTGGCATTCGCCGAGATGTCCGGCGGAGACGTCTATACGACCCGCAAGGAAGTGAAGGTCACCATCGGCGGCTGCGGCGGTTGATCGGCCCCTCCACTGCGTCCCCGCTCCGAAATCGCTTCCGAGGTCCACAATGGCAGACACACCCAAGCCCACCCCGCGTATCCGCATGGCAGCGACCGCCAAGGCCGGCGACGTGATTGAGGTGAAGACGCTGATCTCCCATGAAATGGAAAGCGGGCAGCGCAAGGACGCGAGCGGGCAGCCGGTTCCCCGCAAGATCATCAAGCAATTCACCGCCAGCTTTAACGGCCGCGAAATCATGAAGGCGGAGTGGGGCTCAGCCATTTCGGCTAACCCGTACCAATCGTTTTTCGTGCGCGTTCCCGAAACCGGAACCTTCGAATTTTCGTGGCTCGACGACGACGGTTCGATCTATAAAGCCGAGCAGAAAGTCACCGTCAGCTGATGATCTCACGACGGGATTTCATGACTGCGGCATCTGCGGCCGCGATGCTCGGTGCCGCCGGCCAGGGTCGATCCAGCCGCGCCGTTGCCCAAGGCAAGCTCGGCCAGTCCGACTTGCTGCAGTTCGATGCGACCGGCAATGTCACGCTGCTGCACGTCACCGACTTGCATGGCCAGTTGATGCCACTGCATTTCCGCGAGCCTGCCATCAACCTCGGCGTCGGCGACAACAAGGGCGTTCCCCCCCACTTGACGGGCGATGCGTTTCTCGAGCGGTTCAAGCTGCGGACCGGCACGGCTGCCGCCTACGCCCTCACCGCCAACGACTTTAGCAACTTGGCGCGCGTCTATGGCCGGATGGGCGGCGTCGATCGTATCGCCACCATCGTCAAGGCAATCCGCGCCGAGCGCGACGGCCGCGTGCTGCTGCTCGACGGCGGCGACACCTGGACCAATAGTTGGACCGCGCACAAGACGCTCGGCCAGGACATGGTCGACGTCATGGCCACGCTCAAGCCGGACGCCATGACCGGTCATTGGGAATTCACGCTCGGCGAAGCGCGCGTCAAGGCGGTGGTCGGCCAACTCGGTTTTCCCTTTCTCGCCCAGAACGTGCGCGACAAGGAGTTTGAGGATCCCGTCTTCCCATCGCAGA
The DNA here is from genome assembly GCA_025350265.1 of Hyphomicrobiaceae bacterium. GTDB lineage: Bacteria > Pseudomonadota > Alphaproteobacteria > Rhizobiales > Hyphomicrobiaceae > JABFRJ01. The sequence continues at coordinate 11,148 of JANXYD010000072.1, forward strand.
AAATGTTCGAGCGCGGCGGCGTTGCGATCGCGGTGATCGGCCAGGCATTGCCGTTTACGCCCATCGCCAATCCAAGCTGGATGATCCCCAACTGGACTTTTGGTATCCGCGAACGCGAAATGCAGGCGGAAGTCGATTCTGCCAGGGCGGCTGGAGCCGATCTCGTCGTGCTGCTATCGCACAACGGCTTCGACGTCGATCGCAAGATGGCTGGTCGCGTGCGAGGTATCGACGTCATTCTCACCGGCCACACCCACGATGCCATCCCGGAAGTAACACTGGCCGGCAAGACGCTGCTCGTGGCGTCGGGCTGTCACGGCAAATTTGTTTCACGCCTCGACCTCGACGTGCAAGGCAAACAGATCAAGGGCTTCAACTATCGCCTGATCCCGATTTTTTCCGACGCCATCACGCCGGATGCGGAAACCGCCGCCGTCATCGCCAGACACCGCGCGCCCTTCGTGGGCGACTTGGGGCGCGTGCTCGGCACCGCTGATGGATTGTTGTATCGCCGCGGTAATTTCAACGGCACCCTCGACAACGTCATCTGCGATGCAATGCTCAGCGAGCGCGACGCCGAAATTGCGCTGTCGCCGGGGATCCGCTGGGGCACCAGCCTATTGCCAGGACAGCCCATCACGTTTGAAGACATCACCAACGCCACGGCCATGAGCTATCCGGCCTGCTACCGGATGGCAATGAGCGGCCAGCGCCTCAAGGACATTCTCGAAGATGTCGCCGACAACATCTTCAACCCCGATCCCTATTACCAGCAAGGCGGCGACATGGTGCGAACCGGCGGCCTTGGCTACAAGATCGACATTTCCAAGCGAATGGGCGCGCGCATTTCCGACCTGACGCTACTCAAGTCGGGCACTGCCTTGGACGCCGCCAAGGACTACACGGTAGCGGGGTGGGCAAGCGTCAATCAAAATACCGAGGGCCCGCCGATCTGGGACGTCGTGGCCAAATACATCGAGAATAAAAAGACGATCGGCGCGACAGAAACCAACGGCGTGCTGATCGTGGGACAGTGACCCTCGTAATCGCATCCGTCACCAGGAGACGCTTATGACGATCGCACGCCGGACTGTCCTCGCCGGTAGCGCTGCCTCGCTCGGCGCAAGTTGTCTGCCGCGATCCGCCTCGGCTCAGGCATCCACCGAGGTGACGCTTGCGTTCGGCCCGGCGACCGCCGTTTACGCGCTCGGGATGATCGCCGACGCAAAAGGCTTCTTCAAAGGCGAGAAAATGAATTTCAAACTGTTGATCGGCAATGCCGGTACGCACGGGCGGCAATCGCTGGCGGCGGGTCAAGCAACGTTCGCACACGGAGACGCCAGCCATCCCCTGCAACTGACGGCGCGCGGCAAACCCGCCAAGATCATTCTAGCCACGCAGATGGTTTCGTCGATTTCCAACATCGTGGTGCGCAAGGACCTGTTCGACGCCGGTATCACCAGCGTGGAAAAACTGGCGACGTACAAGCGGCCGGATGGGGCCAAGCCGATCATCGCCGCGACAGCCATCGGCTCGGGCACCTGGATGTACGGAACCTACGTGTTCGAGGCGAAAGGCTTCGGCGACAAGATCAATTGGGTGGCGGGCGGCGGACCGAAGACCATGTACCCGGCGCTTGAGACCAAACAATTCGATGCCATCATGGCGGTTCCCGGCTGGGTGATCGAAGTCGAAAAGAAAGGCTTCGGCAAAGCCATCTACGACACCTCCAAGCCCGGGGTTTTCGAAGCAGCTTTCGGCGGCACCGTGCCGGTGCTTGTCGTCTACACGCTCACGGAAACCATTCAGAATGACCGCGCCGAGGTGCAAGTCTTCGTCGACGCGATGGTCAAGGCGATGGCGTGGGTCAAGGTTGCCTCGGCCGACGACTTGTTGGCCCTCGTCGGCGAGAAATACTTCGCCGGCGTCGATCCCGACGCGGTCAAGGCCGAACTGACTTTCGACAAGCAAACCTGGGCCTACGACGGCCGCATCGACAAGGCGTCGTTCGAACGCGGCGGCAAGGTATGGTATCGCGCCGGATCCGATATCCCAGCCTCGAAATACGAGGATCTCGTCGACATGAGCTTTCTCGACGCCGCGCAAGCGAAATTGAAATAACAGCCGCGCCGCGCGGACCTGCCGTCGATGAAATCAAATCGCTGAAAACAAGCCGATGACCTCCACCGTAGCATCATCCCCAGCATCGTCGGCGAAAGCGCTGGAACCGCGCACACGCATCGCCGTCGCAGGCCTGAGCAAAACGTACGGTGCTGCCAGCCGCCAGGTAACCGCTGTCGACAACGTGTCGTTCGAGGTCCGCCAAGGCGAGTTCGTCGCCCTGCTGGGGCCATCCGGTTGCGGCAAAAGCACGATCCTCAACATGGTCGCCGGACTGCTGCCGAAATCGGCGGGCAGCATCCGCATCGACGCCGACGATGTAGAGCAAGGCCTCGTCAATCGCAAGGTCGGCTACGTCTTCCAGCGCGACACCGTGTTTCCCTGGCGCACCGTGGAAGCCAACATCGGCTATGGACTGGAGATCGCGGGACTGCCCAGGCAACAGCGTCGCGACAAGGTCGAGAGCGCGATCGAAACAGCCGGCCTGACCGGCTTTGGCCGCAGCTTTCCGCGCATGCTATCTGGCGGCATGCGGCAGCGCGTAGCCTTGATGCGCACGTTGATCATGGAACCGGAAATTCTGTTGATGGACGAACCGTTCGGTGCGCTCGACACCCATACCAAGCTCGAGATGCACAAGACCCTGCTCGACATCTGGGAGCGCGAACGCCAGACTGTGCTGTTCGTCACCCACGATCTCGGCGAGGCCCTCACCTTGTCGAGCCGCATCATTCTGTTGTCGGCACGGCCCGGCAGGCTCAAGGACGATTTCGCGGTCGGGTTCGCCCGCCCGCGCGACGCCGTATCGTTGCGCGAGACGCCGGAGTTCGCGCGCCTCTACACCCACATCTGGCATTCGCTCGGCGAAGAATTCCGGCGCACCAAGGCAAAGTGAATCGCGCAATGACGCAGCGTCGCTTCGAAATACTATTCTGGCAATTCGCGATCCTGGTCGTAATCCTGGCCGTCTGGCAATGGGGCTACGACGCATGCAAGGCCACGCTGCCGAAAAGCCTCGTGCCCGGCATTCTCGATCCCTATTTCATCTCCAAACCCACGGCGATCTGGTCGAGCTTTCTCAAGCTCGCCTGTTTTGCCGACAAGGCCGGCACGTCCGCCTGCCTTTCGGCCAATGACAACAATCTATGGATCGCGACGCTCGTAACGCTGAAAAATACCTGGTGGGGATTCCTCTGGGGCACGCTGGCCGGTATCGCCGCCGGATTGATCCTCGGCCGCTCCGAATTCCTTGCGAAGATCTTCGAGCCTTATGTCGTGGCGCTCAATTCCATCCCGCGCATTGCGCTCGTGCCGCTGATCATCTTGATGTTCGGGCTGGGCGACCTGTCCAAAATCGTCACCGCCGCCATCGTCGTATTCTTCGTGCTGTTCTTCAATACGTTCGAGGGCACGCGCTCGGTCGATCGCGACCAGATCGCCGCCGCCCGCCTGCTCGGCGCGAGCGAGATGACGGTCTTGCGCACCGTCGTGGTTCCCAGTGCGCTGGCGTGGGTGTTCGCATCGCTGACGCCGGCGGTGTCGTTCGCGCTGATCGGGGTGATCGTCGGCGAATTCATCGGCGCGGAGCGCGGTCTCGGTAAACTGATCATCGAGGCGGAAGCGCGCGCCAATGCGGCCGAGATGATGGTTTCGATTTTCGTCATGATGATCGTCGGAATCGGACTTGCGTATATCGTGCGGCGGCTGCAATCCCATCTGCTACGCTGGCAACCGCAATTCGATCAGCAGCAATAAGCAGCGCACGGAGGCATGCATGTCCACCCAACTCGGAACGCTCGCGGAACTGCCGCAGGAGTATCGCGACGCGATGACGCGTGTCGGCGTCGCTCCACTCTGGCCGCAGATGCGCAATGTGCTGCCGCACGGCGCGCCGGTACCGGTTACCAAATCGCATCTTTGGGCATTTGCTGATGTGCGGCCGTTGCTGCTGCGCGCGGGCGAGTTGACCCCGGTCGAGAAAGCCGAGCGTCGCGTGCTGTTTCTCGCCGACCCCGGCCGTGGCCCAGGTGCGATGCAGGCGACTTCGACAATTTATATCGGGCTGCAACTGCTGCTGCCGGGCGAAACAGCACCTGCCCACAAACATACGCCGAGCGCTGCACGCATCGTTGTCGAGGGCGAGGGTGCCTACACCGTCGTCGACGGCGACAAACTGCCGATGCACGTGGGCGATCTCATTCTGACGCCGGGCGGCTGCTGGCACGACCATGGCCACGCCGGTAACGCGCCGGTCATCTGGCTCGACGCGCTGGATCTGCCGTTGTTCGTTTATCTCGAAGGCTCCTACGCGGTCGAAGCGCCGCTGCAGTCGCCGCGCAATCGTCCGGATGCGTCGGAGGTGGAATATCGGTCCGCAGGCCTTGCCCCCGTGCGCCGCCGCGATCGACCCGCATCAACCGCCTACCCGATGATGCGTTTTCCGTGGGCACGTACTGAAGCGGCGTTGCGTCACCTCGCCGAACACAATGGCGGCGAGGCGATCGAACTCGACTACGTCAATCCCGAGACCGGGCAAAGCTGCCTGCCGACGATGGGCTTCACCGCGATGATGCTGCGCGCGGGCGAAACACGCCGGCCGCCTCAGCGCTCGGCCAGTGCCGTCTATCATGTGGTGAGCGGTCGCGGCAGCACGATGATCAATGGTGCCACCCACCACTGGGGGCCGAAGGATACGTTTTCGGCACCGGTATTCGCGGCCATCGAGCATACGTCGGCAAGCGACTCGCCAGCTTTTCTAGTGCGCATCCACGACACGCCGCTGCAGGAAAAGCTCGGCTACTACGAAGAGCGCGCGCGTTAGTCTGACGCTCATCGTGTCGACAGGTAGATTGCACGCCGCGCCGATTTGCTTCATCTTCTGGAAAACGTGCACGACCGCCGCCGTTCAAAGACCTGCTAGGGATCCCAGCCATGGCCGACGCCTATATTTTCGATGCTGTCCGGACGCCACGCGGACGTGGCAAGGCGGATGGTTCGCTGCACGAAGTCACCGCGCTCAATCTGGCGACGGGTGTGCTGCGCGCCGTGCGTGACCGCTCCAACCTCAATACATCGCTGGTTGACGATGTGGTGCTCGGCATCGTCTCGCCAACGCGTGAACAGGGGTCCGACCTCGCGCGCATCGCAGTGCTGAATGCGGACTATGCTGAGACCGTGGCGGGGGTGCAAATCAATCGCTTCTGTGCCTCCGGCCTCGACGCGGTCAACATGGCGGCGGCGCAAGTTATGTCCGGCCAGTCGCAGATGACGATCGGCGGCGGTGTCGAGAGCATGAGCCGTGTGCCGATGGGCTCGGACGGCGGCCCGTGGGCAGCCGATCCGTCGATCGCGTTCAAAAGCTATTTCACGCCGCAAGGCATCGGTGCCGACACGATCGCCACCATGCACGGCTTCTCGCGCGACGACGTGGATGCGTATGCTGTCGAAAGCCAACGGCGCGCGGCGGCTGCCTGGAAAGCCGGGCACTTCAAGAAATCGGTCGTGGCGGTCAAGGATCAGCTCGGCCAGACCATCCTCGACCACGACGAACACATGCGGCCGGAAACCACGATGCAATCTTTGGCGAGCCTCAAGGCAGCCTTCGGTACGTTGGGCGAACAAGCCGGCTTCGATGCGGTGATGACGCAGCGCTACCCTGAATTGGAGCGCATCAATCACGTCCACCACGCCGGCAACTCGTCCGGCATCGTCGATGGCTCGGCGGCCGTACTGATCGGCAGCAAGGAGGCGGGCATTGCGGCGGGACTGAAGCCGCGCGCGAAAATCCGTGGTTTCTCGTCGATCGGCTCGGAGCCGTCGATCATGCTGACGGGCCCGGAAAAAGTGACGACGAAGCTGCTAAAGAACCTCGGCATGAAGGCGTCGGACATCGACTTGTATGAGCTGAACGAAGCCTTCGCATCGGTGGTGATGTTGTACATGAAGCTGCTGCAGATTCCGCACGACAAGATCAACGTCAATGGTGGTGCCATCGCGATGGGGCATCCGCTCGGGGCAACCGGCGCGATGATCCTCGGCACGCTGCTCGACGAAATGGAACGGCGCGATCTGTCGACGGGCCTGGCTACCCTTTGCGTGGGTGCGGGGATGGGAACGGCGACCATCATCGAGCGGGTTTGAGCCACACCAATTGCGGCGCTATCCGCTACGGGCAAGGCGTCACTCGAATGGGCGCGTCTCGGTCGTCCGCTCGGGACGCCTAACAATCATGAAATATGCGGCGAGAGATGATCATCAAAGCTGAAACATCGGCCGGCAAACCGGAAGCGCCGTCGCTGCCGATGCGGATCGGGATTGCGGGGCTTGGCACGGTCGGCGCGGGACTGCTGCACCTGCTGGAATTGCATGGCGACCGCTTGTCCAATCAGCTTGGCCGGCCAGTGCAGGTCATGGCCGTATCGGCGCGCAATCGCACTCGAGATCGCGGCGTGTCACTGGCCGGCGTGCGTTGGGTCGACGATCCCGTGAAGCTGGCTGCCGATCCCGACATTGATCTGTTCGTCGAACTGATCGGCGGCGAAGATGGCGTTGCGAAGCGAGCCATCGAGGCGGCGTTGGCGGCCAAAAAACATGTCGTCACGGCGAACAAGGCGCTATTGGCCAAACACGGCGTGGAATTGGCCAGACTGGCCGAAAAGAACGGCGTTGCGCTCAACTTCGAGGCGGCGGTGGCGGGTGGCATCCCCGTGATAAAAACCATGCGCGAGGCGCTGGTGGGCAACAGCGTGCGGCGCGTCTATGGCATTCTCAACGGCACCTGCAATTATATCCTGACCAAGATGCAGACCGAGAAGGCGTCGTTCGCCGATGTGCTGCGTGAAGCCCAGGCAAAGGGCTATGCCGAGGCCGACCCGACGTTCGACATTGGTGGATTCGATACCGCGCACAAACTCACCTTGCTGACGGCCCTGGCATTCAACACGCGCGTGGCGTTCGATCAGATCCACATCGAGGGCATCCAGTCCATAACGGCGGCCGACATCGAGGCTGCCGACGATCTCGGGTATCGCATCAAGCTGCTCGGTGTGGCGCTGATGACCGACAGCGGTATCGAGCAGCGCGTGCATCCGGCGATGGTGCCGAAGGAAGCGGCGATCGCCCAGGTTTCGGGCGTCACCAACGCGGTGGCGATCGACGGCGACTTCTCAGGTAATCTCTTATTGATCGGACCCGGTGCCGGCGCGAAGGCGACCGCATCGGCTGTGGCCAGCGACATCGTCGACGTGGCAGCAGGTTTCATCCTGCATCCGTTCGGTGTGCCGACGCAGCGGCTGAAGCCCTATAAGCGCGCCAAGCTCGGCCAGCATCAGGGTGCCTATTACATCCGCCTCACGGCCTTCGACCGGCCCGGCGTCATGGCGGCAATCACCAAACGCATGGCCGAGCGCGACGTGTCGCTTGAAAGCCTCGTGCAACGCGGCCCACGTGGCACCGCAGGTGCGCAAGCGTCGATCGTCATCATCACGCACGCGACCACCGAGGAAGCCATCCGCAAAGCCCTCGACGCCATCGAAGCCGACGGCAAAGTCGCCGAGAAGCCGCAAATGATCCGCATCGAACAGTTATAGCGGGGTCGGTTAGGGCGGAACACGTCACCGTTGAACGACCGGCGTTCTGGTGCCGCCGGTCGACGGTCTATTCGGCTGCTTGCGGCAGAGCGCGGGCTGCCTGTTTGTTGCCTTCGAGAATGGCTGTCACACCCATGCCGCCGGCGGTGCAGACCGACACCAAGCCACGGCCTCCGTGTTCGCCGAGCAGCTTGGCGAGATTGCCCAGAATGCGCGCGCCGGTGGCCGCAAACGGATGGCCGAACGCCAGGCTGGATCCCATGACGTTGAGCTTGCTGCGATCGATGGAGCCGAGGGCCGCATCCTTGCCGAGTTTGGTCTTGCAATAAACCGGATCTTCCCACGCGCGCAACGTGCACAAGACTTGGGCTGCAAACGCTTCGTGGATTTCGTAGAAGTCGAAATCCTGCAGCTTCAGCCCGGCGCGATCGATCATTTTTGAAACGGCAATGGTGGGGGCCATCAGCAGCCCGTCGCCATGCACAAAATCATTGGCAGCGGTCTGCGCCTGCGTGAGATATGCCAACACCGGCAAACCCCGCGCGGCGGCCCATTCCTCCGAGCACAGCAGCACGGCCGCGGCCCCATCCGTCAACGGCGTGGAGTTGGCGGCGGTCAGCGTGCCCTTGTCGGATTTGTCGAACGCGTGCTTGAGCGTGGCAATCTTTTCCAACGTCATGTCGGCGCGCAGGTTGTTGTCGCGGAACACGCCGGCGCACGGCACGATGAGTTCGTCCATGAAACCGGAGGCATAAGCTTTGGCCGCCTTCATGTGACTCTCGTAGGCGAGCGTGTCCTGATCCTCGCGGCTGATGTGCCATTGCTTGGCCATCAACTCGGTGTGGTCGCCCATGGCGAGGCCCGTGCGCGGCTCGCTCGTCGACGGCGCGACGGGGGCGAGTTCGGATGGCGAAAATCCCTTGAATGCACCGAGCCGCTGCCCGAATGTCTTGGCTTGGCTCGCTTGGGCAAACCGGCCTGCCAGCTTTTTGCCGACGACGATGGGCGGGTCCGACGTCGTATCGGAGCCACAGGCAATACCGCTTTCGATCTGCCCGGTGGCGATCTGCCCGGCGATCATGATGGCGGCTTGCAGCGACGTGCCGCACGCTTGCTGCATGGTAATGCCCGGTGTCGATGGCGCAAGTGTCGTCGCCAGCACAGCCTCGCGCGCGAGGTTCCAATCCCTGGAGTGGGAGACCACCGCGCCACCCGCGACAACATCGATTGCAGCACCGTTCAGGTTGTATTTATCGATGAGCCCAGTGAGCGCCGCCGTCAGCATGTCGAGGTTCGACAGGTCAGCATAGAGCGTATTGGAACGGCAGAAAGGAATGCGCGCGCCACCGACGATGGCGACTTTGCGGATCTGTTGGGTCATCGGGTGGCCTATGGGTTGGTAGACTTCGCGTAGGCGGCGAACAGGTCGGTGATGTAGATGCCGTCGATCGTCATGCCATCGAGCTTGCAATTGGTAAGGGCGGCACCGGCGAGATTAGCGTCTGATATTCTGAGGCCGGCCATGTTGGCTTGATTGATCTTGAGGCCGGAGGCGTTGACGTTGTGCAGCGACCAGCCGGACATGTTGACGTTCTCGAACAACGCCCCGGAAAGATTCACGTCGTTGAACACCGAGCCAGAGATATCCGCCTTGGTGACTTCAAGCCGTTGCTTTTCGCCATCGATTTTCATTGTTCCACTCTCCCGCAAGATCCGCCCGCCACTGCCATCCTAGGCCTCGTGCCTAGGACCCAGGGTTCAGCAGTCTGTGAAATCAATGACCGGTTCGTTGCATCAGCGGGCTCCAAATTTGGTCTCCGAGTTCGCTGAGGGCTGGGTCCTAGGCACGAGGCCTAGGATGGCAGTGGCGGGCGGATCTTGCGGGAGAGTGGAACAATGAAAATCGATGGCGAAAAGCAACGGCTTGAAGTCACCAAGGCGGATATCTCTGGCTCGGTGTT
>JANXYD010000014.1 GCA_025350265.1 Hyphomicrobiaceae bacterium
CACCCGAAAGGCTGTTGCGGCGACAATCCGCGCACTCCGGGTAGTATTTCTAACGTGCTTCTTATCGGAAAACCGCTGCACACTTTTCCGGAAGCACTGCAAATCCACGACGGGCAACCGTGCGTGGGTTTGGGTGCGTGGGGTGCAGTGGGGGGCCATGACGGAGTTCTGGGGAGTCGGAAAAGGGTTAACCGGACGGCTTTGCCGACGCGATGGAGGTTTGAGCGGGGTACGACGCATATTGCCTGAGAGTTTCAACGCGAGTTTCGATCAAGTGCGTTGTCTGCGCAGGCTGCGGCCGGTGCGACGGCCACGACCAGCTCCCCGCCCCAGCCCAGCCCCGCGAGGGGGCCGCGGAGGAATTGCGTGCTATCGAACTTGCATGGGTTTGGACGCGTGGCGGGGCGCGGGGCTCAGCAAAGTCATAGAACGCTCACTTTTTGCTGTCATTGTTGCTCGTTCGTCACGCCTGCACAGGAGCCTTCGGAGTTCGTCATGCGCCGCCTTTTGGGATTAGGTCTGTTCGTCGGTCTCCTGCTCACGCTCGGGGCCAGCGGTTGGGCCATCTTTCGGAGCGGTCCGCAGCCTGGACCCAACCCCGCAGTCAACGTCGAAATCGATTCGATCAGGACCGCCCTCGATAACCGCATTTCCGCCGCGCGCCAGTCGGGCCAGCTGAACGGCATCGGTTATTTCGCAGTGCTCGACGAACAGCACCGCTTGCTGATAAAACAGCGTCGCGCCGAGGCCAACGGCATGCCGGAGGATGCCAAACGTCAACTGCTCTCCGATCTGGCGCGTGCCAGCGCTAATCTCGATCGCCACATCGGCAGGTAACCCGACCAATACCGATGCGCGCAGCGCTGCGTGCCAAAGATTGCGGCGCTGGCCAGAGTATCGCGAGCGCGTCACAAACCATTGCGCTGCGGCAGATTTAATATTGCACCTATGCGGTAACCACATAAGAAAACATAAGTATTTATCGCGTTGTATTCATGGTTGAAGTATCTGGTGTACCGCCGCTGGCGTGTGTCCAAAGTCAGCCGTGTTTTTTGGTGGCTGTTGCAGCCAATCTGACTTGCACGCGGCGGCAGGCTGCCGATACAAGTGTTTTTGATTTTCGTTATTCCAGACCAAACGCCTGTGTCATTCGCTGTTGAGCGTCAGAGTAAGGGTCGCGTTTCATGTCCCGTTGCGTTTTGATCCAACCCCGTGCGTGCCGGCGATCGCAGCTGAAACCCGTGTCGGGTCTGCGGCAGGCGTTGAGTGCGCTATCGATAGTGGCGGCGGTTGCAACCGGGCACGAGGCTGCAGCGGCGGAGGCGGCGCGCCCGGGACCAGCGGCGCTGATCGCGGTCGTATCCATCAACGAGCAACGGGTGACGATCTGGTCCGGCGACAGCAGCATCGCGCGCTCGCCGGTATCGACCGGCATGAGCGGGCATCGCACACCGACCGGCATCTTCAGCGTCATCGGCAAGGAAAAATATCACGAGAGCAATTTATACAGTAACGCGCCGATGCCGTTCATGCAGCGCATTACTTGGTCTGGCGTGGCCTTGCACGCGGGGCATTTGCCGGGCTACCCGGCATCGCATGGCTGCATCCGGATGCCGGAAGATTTCGCCCAACGGCTGTTCGGCCTGACGCGGACCGGCATGCGCGTCATTGTATCGGACCGGGATGTGACGCCGCTGGCCGTCGAGCACCCTAATTTGCCGGTCCCCTCCTATATCAGCGAGACGCAGGTCGCAAACCTGATCGCGCCTCAGCGCGTCGCGGTCTCGGTCGGGGCGATGCTGCCTGCGTCACTCGCAAGCGTTCCCTTGCCGCTGTCCGGCCGGATGCATCTGGGGGCACCGACCGACGGCGTCGACCGGTTGCTCAATCCGATGGAGCGCGGAAAAATCGAACAGGGCGTCACCAAATTCGCCGCACTCGAGGCCGAGGGCGATGCCGCCGCCTTGCTGGAAATCGCATTCAACTGGGCCGCCGAGGCAGGCGTTGCGGCCGACACGGTACGGTCGTTGGACAAGGCGACAAGTGCGCTCGGTGCTGGACGCGACAAAGCGATCGAAGTCTTGGCCGACCCCGCACTCGACGATGCACAGCGGGCGCGGGCACAGGCTGCGGAGGCGAGCCTCGCCGCCGCATTGAACGCGGCCGGGCAGCGGCGTGTCATCGCGGTTGCGGAAGCCATGCGGTCTGAGGCGGCGGCGTTTCACGCAGCGGCTGAAGCGAAGGCTGCGATCGCCGAGCGCGACGCTTTGCAGGATGCTGCGCGCGTCGCCGAACGCGCAACCGAACCGTTGACGGTGTTCGTCAGCCGCAAGCTGCACCGGGTCTTTGTGCGGCAGGGTTTTGAGCCGGTGTTTGAGGCCGATGTCGAAATCGCGGATGCGGATGCGCCGCTCGGCACGCATGTCTTTACCGCTGTCGGCGCGCCCAGCGAAGGCGGGGGATTGCGCTGGGTCGCCCTGACGGTGCCGGACACCGGTGCCGTGGCCGAGACGGCAAAAACGAGCGTGCGCAATTCGGGCGATACGGCAGGCGCGCGGCCGACGGCACGGCCCGTCGCCGCCATCGGGGCGTTGGAGCGCGTGAAATTCTCCGATGACGTCCTGCAGAAGATCACGGCCAAGCTATGGACCGGCGCATCGCTGATCATTTCGGATCGCGGCCCCAGCCACGAGACGGGCAAAGGCACCGACTTCGTGGTTCTCACCCGCTCGGCTGATTAAGCAAGTAAAGCGCCAGTAGTTTTGCGGGCATCAATCAAAAAAAGAGGGGATTCGGGGGACACTTCCCCCGAATGGGTCATAGGGCGATAGCCCTATTCGCGAAGCGAGCAAGCTTGTGAAAATTAAACCCCACCCTTGCCGGCGATCTTGAGGGCAAAGGCGTAGTCGAGAGCGATCTCGTGCAGTTGCTCGAAACGGCCCGATGCGCCGCCGTGTCCGCCGGCCATGTTGATCTTGAGCAGCACGAGATTGTTGCTCGTGTTGAGTTCGCGCAGGCGCGCGATCCATTTTGCAGGCTCCCAATAGGTGACGCGCGGATCGGTCAACCCGCCATAGGCGAAGATGTGCGGGTAGGCCTTTGCGCTCACGTTTTCATAGGGCGAATAGCTGCGGATCAAGTCGTAGTCGGATTTGGAAAGAATCGGATCGCCCCACTCGGGCCACTCGGGCGGCGTCAACGGCAGCGACGCGTCGAGCATCGTGTTGAGCACGTCGACGAACGGAACGTCGGCGATGATGCCGAGAAACAGATCCGGTTCCAGGTTTGCGACCACACCCATCAGCATGCCACCCGCCGAACCGCCGTTGGCGACGATGCGGCCACGCCTGGTGAGGCCTTGGCCGACGAGAAATTCGCCGGCCGCGATGAAGTCGGTGAAGGTGTTGAGCTTGGTCTCCTTCTTGCCACCGGTGTACCAGCGATAGCCCTTGTCCTTGCCGCCGCGAATGTGGGCGATGGCATAGATGAAGCCGCGATCGACCAGCGAAAGGCGCGCGGTCGAAAACGACGCCGGTATCGAAATGCCGTAGCTGCCATAGCCGTAGAGCAGCAGAGGCGCTGTACCGTCGAGGGGCGCGTCGCGCCGGTAGAGCAACGAAACCGGCACCAACTCGCCGTCCTTGGCTGGGGCCAGCACGCGCCTGGTGACGTAGTCGGCGGCATTGTGCCCGCTGGGAATTTGCTGGCGTTTGCGGAGCGCGCGCGTGCGCGTGGCCATATCGTAGTCGTAGACCTCGGCTGGCGTGGTCATCGATGAATACGTGAAGCGCAGCGTGGTGGTATCGTACTCGTAGCCGGAACTCATGCCGAGGCTGTAGGCGTCTTCGTCAAACGCAATGGCGTGCTCGCGTCCATCGTCCCAGGCGCGCACGACAACGCGCGGCAGACTGTCTTCGCGCTCGAGACGAACGAGGTAATTCTTGAAGGCCACCGCTTCGATGATCAGGCGGCCCGGTTTGTGCGCAATGAGTTCGCGCCAATTGGCTTCGGCTGGATCGGCAACGGGCGCGGTGACGATGCGGAAATCTTCGGCGTTGCCTGAATTGGTGGTGATGACGAGGCGGTCGCCGTCGGTGCCTGAGTGATGTTCGACGGCATACTCGTGTCCAAAGCGGCGCGGGCTGATCAAACGCGGCGCCGCGAGCGGCGTTTCTGCGTCGATCAGATAGGCTTCGGTGGTCTGGTGGTCGTGCACG
>JANXYD010000136.1 GCA_025350265.1 Hyphomicrobiaceae bacterium
TACAATCCCAACGGCAAACTTGCGGCGCAGGCCACCTCAACCGGCTTGCTGATCCCGGCGAACCCAAAAGTGTGAACGTCGCTGGGGCGCATCGTATTCTGCGACTACAGTAAGCCATGCAGTTGCCGCATCTCGTCGGCGTTGAGGTCGGAGATCGCCCAGTAGGTGACGCCGGCCTTGCTCCAGTGCAGCACGTTGTAGCCTTTAGCCACGTCGGCCAATGCGTCCGCCGGTTCTGGACCCGCCGCCGGCCACATGAAAACGTTGATCACGTGCAGGTGGCGTTTGTAGACGATAGCCCCGACGCGTCGTCCGCCAATATAATCGATCCGCCCGCCGAGCAGCGGAAAGCCCTCGCTCGTAAAATCCTTGACCTCGGGCGCGAAATCGATGCGGCCGTTGAACCAGGGCTTGACGGTATGGTTGTCCGACGATGCCACCTGGATCGGGCTATCCTGCAGCAGCGATCGGATGTGCGCCGACACGACGTCGTTCTCAAGTCGCACCTCGCCGCGCGGCCACGTTGCGACCGACCACGTGATCAGCGACGACACCACGCTAGCTGCGACCATTGCGCCGACGAACCGCGCCGCGGGGGCGCGCCACGTTGTAGCTAAACGCGATGGCACCGGTCGGTCCGACGCCATCTCTTTGGCGAGTTCGTCGCGAATGCGCTGTGCGAGTTGCGGTGGCGCGACCTCACGGCCCGTGGCGTTGAGTTGCCGGCCGATCCGCCTGATATCGTCGGCGGCATCGGCACATGCGGGACACGAGCGGACTTGATCGGCGGCAGCTTGTCGTGCGGCACCGGTCAGCTCGCCGTCCACATAAGCGCCCAGCAGAGTGCGCGCGTGGTCACATGGCATTGGATAGGTCCTTGTCGATAAGTCGTTGCAAAATCGTTTTGAGATCGCCGCGCGCCCGCGAAAGCCGGGACATTACCGTGCCGATCGGCACGCCGATCACATCCGCGATCTCGCGATACGACAGGCCCTCCATTTCGCGCAGCACAACCACCTCGCGGAACGTTGCCGGCAATTCGGCGAGCGCCGTCGTGACCATGGCGCGATCGCCCTCGCCGATCAGCAGCGTTTCCGCCGACGGCGCGTCGCTCGCCACATCGATCTCGCCAGCACCATCGCCGCCGCGTCCGGGAAACGCTTCGTCGAACGATATAACGTTGCCGCTGCGGCCCCGTCGCGCCAGCATCCGATAGGCGACGTTGCGCACGATCGCCAGCAGCCACGGTCGGATGTCGTTGCTCTTCAAGGTCGCATAAGCACGAAACGCCCTGAGATAAGCTTCCTGCACCGCATCTTCCGCATCCGTTCTGTTGCGTAACAGCCAGAACGCAAGATTGAAGGCCGCATCCATATGCGGCACTGCGGCGCTTTCGAAGTTGGAAACCACGGCCATATCGGTCTTTCGAATGCCAATTCAAGAACGCTTATCCACTGTTGCGGCATTGACGGTCGTGCTTGCAGGCTTAGATCCTGAGGTCGTCGGATTTATTCCAACCCGCTTGCTGCACGGAAGCAGTGGCAGTTTATCAGCATCGCTTCGGGTTGCACGGAGGCTATACGTTAAAAATTCCTAAAAATTCGCAAGCGCCCGGGAATATCGGGAGTAACCCAAGGGTCTTGCACTTTAGAGGGCGCCGTTGAGTTCGTCCTTGGCGCCGACCACGTCAGAGCGCCGTTCAATCATAGGTTTTCAAGGGGTTGTCACATGACGAAAATGACGCGACGCGATGCGATTGTCTCGGCGGGCTTGGCTGCGGCGTTCGGCCTTTCCAGCCGGTTGGCGATCGATCCTGCATTCGCGGAAACACCACTGGAGCCCGCCGTCGGGTTCCGCAAATACAAGGTCGGAGATATCGAGGTAACGGCTGTCTACGACGGCATCTGGAGAAAGCCGCACGATGCGGGCTTCATCAAGAACGCCTCGGTCGACGACACCAAGGCAGCCCTGGCAGCCGCCGGCCAGACCACCGAGTTCATGCCCATTCCGCTGACGGTGGTGGTGCTCAACATCGGCGGCAAGCTGATCATGGTCGATTCGGGTTCAGGCGTCGGGCAATGGCAACCGAATGCGACAAATCTGCCTGGCAACATGGAAAAAGCCGGCATCGATGCAAAGAAGATCTCCACCATCCTGGTCTCGCATTTCCACCCCGATCATATTTTTGGCTTGATGGAAAAAGGCTCGAACACGGCCGTGTTCCCGAATGCCGAACTCATCGTGCATGATGTGGAATACAAGTGGTGGACCGAGCCAGGTCGCGTCGAGAAACTGCCCGAAGCCCGCAAAGGCCTCGGCACGCGAATCCAGAACGTCTTCCCAAACTGGAAGAATTTCAAGCTCGTCGCCGACGGCACCGAAGTCGCCCCCGGCGTGCGCTTGATCAATGCACCCGGACACACGCCGGGCCACGCAGCCTTCCATGTCAGTTCAGGCGGCAAGCAGTTGATGATCTCCAACGACGTCATGTATGTGCCGGCGCTGCTCGGCCCGCACCCGGAATGGCAAGGTGCCTATGATCAGGACGGCCCGCTTGCGGTCGAAACCCGTCGCAATCTGGTCAACCGCGTCATCGCCGAAAAGATGATGATCTGTGGCGCGCATTTCCCGTTCCCCGGCACGGGCAGTTTCGTCAAGGACGGTAACGGTTATGTATTCACGCCGGAAGCGGCTTGATCAGCACGAAACGCCAAGACAGGAGATGATCATGAGCAAAAAATCCATCACGCGTCTCGCCAGGTTGCTGCTTTTAGCCGCCGTCGCAGGCGCGACGAGCACCGCCTTCGCAGTCGATACGACGACCAGTACGGATGCCCCGGATCTGACCGCGATCCGTGTCAAGATCAAAGCCAAGGATTTCAAATCCGCGGCGGCCGATCTCTATGCCGTGCTCGACAGCGGCGTCCAGCACGCCGACGTCTACAATCTGCTCGGCTTCAGTTTGCGCAAGAGTGGCGACCGCAAGACCGGCGCAACGTTCTACGCCAAGGCGCTCGATTTTGACCCCAACCACAAAGGCGCTTTGGAATATCAGGGCGAACTGTTCGTCGAAATCGGCCAGCTCGACAAAGCCAAAGCCAACCTCGCCAAACTTGCGACCCTTTGCCCGCAAGGCTGTGAAGAGCGCGAAGACCTCGAGAAGGCTATAGCCGAAGCACCCGCCTCAGCAGTCAAGACGAACTGAGGCGCGGAAAGGACTGGAGTCTACGGCGT
>JANXYD010000137.1 GCA_025350265.1 Hyphomicrobiaceae bacterium
CGGCTTCGAAGACGTTGCAGCACCCGCTGATCGGCATCGGCACCGGCCGCACGCCGCGCTTCGACGACAGCCAGAAACCCGACGTCGCGTATATCTCGACAGCACACCTGCCGGTCGCCACCAACCTGCATGCTCACAACGTATTTCTGCAGACCTGGTACGAGGGCGGCGCGCTTGGCGCCCTGTTTCTGCTGTTCGCCGGATTGCCGATCATCGCCTGGATCACAACAGCTTCGCGCGCCGCGCAACCGTTGCTGGCTGCGGCTTTTGCAAGCGGCGTTATCAGTGCCAGTTTCAGCTACTCGTTGCTGGCTGCCTGGTTTCTTGCCACGTTCGCGATAACAGCGTTGTTTTGCCATTTTGCACTCGTCGCGGGCTTGCGAGTGGCCATCCTCAACCCTGCCAAGCCCGATTGTCGCTGCGACGCGCCGCCATGATCGCAAACGGCTGCAACCGCTGCGCCATCCCGTGCAAGGCAATCGGCTCCGGCTCGGTGAACGGGAGCGCCAGTTCTGAGCGCGGAACGCCGAGAATTCCGCGCGCGAACTCTCGCCCGATACTGATCGCCAGCGCCACGCCGCGGCCATTGCAACCGGCCCAGGCATAGCCATCGGGGCCGATCATGTGGATATGCGGCAACCCGTCACGCGTCACGCCGACCGTGCCGTTCCAAACATGATCGAACTGCAGACCCTGCGGCAGCGACGCCAATTGCGGAAACGTCTGCAGCAGCCGCTTCGCCACCATCGCGCGCAGGCGCTTCGGCGCGTTGCGCTGCCCCAGCAAGGCCCCGCCCGACACCAGCCGATGCCGCGCATCGTAGCGCATGAACCTGAGATCGTTCCGCGTATCCGAGACCGCGTTTCGCTCGGGCAACAGGCTTTCGCGCAGATGCTCTGGAATAGGCAGCGACGCGACCTGCCAGGACGTGACAGGCACCATCTCGCGCACCACCTCCGGCACCAGCCGCGCCGAAAACGTTGCCGTTGTCGCATTCGTCGCCAGGATCAACGCCCGCGCATCGACACGACCTTGCGGCGCTGTCACCACCCAGCGCGCGCCGGCGCGGCCGAACGCCAACGCCGGCGACTGCGCATGAATAAATCCACCGCGCTCCGTCACCGCGCGCGCCAGCCCCCGGACCAAGGCCAGCGGATTGATATGGCCACCTGCCGGCACCGACCATCCGCCGTGCCAGGCACCCGCGCCGATCGCTGCCGACCCGAGCTTGCGCCTGAGTTCGTCCGACGACAGCAACGCAACTTTGGCACCCGCGCGGCTCCATTGCGCCACCCTGCGTTCCGCCAGGCGCATGCGATCGACCGAATGCACCGGCTGCACCCAACCTGTCTGCTCGGCTTCGGCGCTGATGCGCTCCTCGCGGATCGTGTCGAACAGCACTTGCGCGCTATCGCGGACGAGGCCGACGAAGCGCTCGCCCGCAACCCGATGCCGCGCGATAATTGCGTCCGGATCGGCGCGCGATAGGGTCGGGATGACTTGCCCGTTGTTGCGCCCGGAAGCACCCCAGCCCGGCTCAGCGGCCTCCAGCACCAGCGTTTCGACGCCAGCCCGCCTGAGATGCAGCGCCGCCGACAGGCCCGTGAAGCCAGCCCCGATGATCACAACATCCACCGTGCGCGCGCCCACCAGCTGCGGATAGTGGATTGGCGGCTTGGTCACCGAGGCCCAAAGTGATGCCGGCATGGATGCATGATGTATCAAGTGAAAGCTCGTATGTTAGGACGACACGCGAGCCACCATGACCATTGCGGCGCACCGTCGCAACCCTGCAAGTAACGCTCAATGCGTCGCATTCGGACGCGTGCACGCTGTAAGCTCTGTCGCACAACGTCCGCTTTTTCGCGAGTCTCCATGTCGCAGCCGACTGTCCTCTGGTTCCGTCACGATCTCAGACTGAGAGATAATCGCGCCCTGGTCGCGGCCGTCGCCGATGCCGGTCCGATCATCCCGGTGTATGTTTTGGACGACGACACGCCCGACAACTGGCGGCTGGGGGCTGCGAGCCGCTGGTGGTTGCAGCATAGTCTCGCGTCGCTGGCCCGCGATCTGGAGGCGCTCGGCAGCCGTCTGATCTTAAAACGCGGCAACAGCTGCGATGTTATCGCGGCTTTGGCACAAGAGGTCGATGCCTCCGCCGTGCATGCATCGCGGGCGTACCAGCCATGGGCCGGTCGTGCGGAAGCCGAACTGAAGACGCGGCTTGAGACCAGCGGCATCGCCTTCCGCCGGTTTGCTGGCACGTTGTTGTTCGAGCCTGAGGCCGTCACCACCAAGGCAGGCGGCCCGTTCAAGGTTTATTCCCCCTTCTGGCGCGCATCGGGCGCAATTGCCGACGTCGGCAAGCCGGCGCCGCGCCCGCGATCGATGCCGGCTCCGGCCCGCTGGCCCAAGAGCGACCGTTTGGCCGAGTGGCAACTTCTGCCGAAACATCCCGATTGGGCCGGCGGTCTGCGCGACACATGGACACCGGGCGAAGCCAGCGCCGAAGCGCGGCTACAGGAATTTTTAGCAGACGGCCTTGCCGACTACACAGAACAGCGCAATCGCCCGGACCGGCCGGCCACGTCGCGCCTGTCCCCGCATCTTGCCTTCGGCGAAATATCGCCCGCCACGATGTGGCACGCGGCCCAGGGTTTCGGCCATGCGCATGCTTCGGCGCGCAAAGGATTGGAGACGTTTTCCAAAGAGATTGTCTGGCGCGAATTTTCCTATCACTTGCTCGCACACTGGCCGACGCTGCCGGAAAAAAACTTCCGCGCCGAATTCGACACGTTTCCATGGCTTGACGCGCCCGCGCACCTTAGCGCGTGGCAGCGAGGGCAAACCGGTTACCCGATCGTCGACGCCGGCATGCGCGAACTCTGGCACACCGGCTACATGCACAATCGGGTGCGCATGATTACGGCATCGTTCCTGATCAAGGACCTGATGATCCCCTGGCAGACCGGTGCCGCATGGTTCTGGGATACGCTCGTCGACGCCGACCTCGCGAGCAACTCGGCGAGCTGGCAATGGGTGGCGGGTTCGGGTGCCGACGCTGCACCTTATTTCCGCGTCTTCAATCCGAGTTTGCAAGGCGCGAAGTTCGACCCCGCTGGAGCTTATGTGCGCCGCTGGGTGCCCGAACTCGCCGAGTTGCCCGACGACATCCTGCATACGCCATGGGAAGCCCCCGAGATGGTGCTGCGCGCGGCCGGCGTGACACTGGGCGATACCTATCCGCGCCCCATCGTCGACCACGCGGAAGCCCGCACGCGGGCGTTAGCAGCGTTCAAGGGGTTGCGAGGGTGACATGAGCAACAGCGTTCCGCCGACCAGCGAGGCAACAGGCGACAAACATAGGCGCCCGCTTTTGACCGGCACGCAATGCCGGTGCTGCAGCGAGAATCGCATGGAAGGGAACGTCATTGAGCGCCACAACGTTTTCTCGATGCCGCCGCACACTCCCGGTATCTCAGATCTGCTCGGCGTCTGACCCCAAATGCCCCACCCGTCAGTGTGCTAATACCCCGAGTACGCCCTCGCAGGCAGTGCCTTCGCCCTGGGTAGCCGCAAGCCGCTCGATACCCGTGACCATCCTGGTTGCGCTATGCAGCGCCAACGGCGTTGTGGCGTCAGATTCGACGAACATCAGCGTGCCCGGTACGACCGATTGGTGACTGAGCGAAATGGCAGTGAGAGGATCGACGTGACCCGGATTGCGGGTGGCGACGACGGTGGTCGCGGCATTGATTCGCGCGCGTTCGGCGCGCGAGGTGAGCAGCCACGTCAGCCGCGACAGGCCAGCCGGATTGAAGACGACCGCCTCCACGCCCGGGTTGCGCAGGACGGCAAAGAGCGCGAGCCCGCCGCCGAGCGAATGCCCGGTTACGACCACCTGCGATCCCGGGTGCTCGCGCACGACGCGCTCGACAATCGCGGACGCCCATTTGTAGTAGGCGGTGTCGATCCCGACGAGGTGAGCCACGTCGCTCGCCACATCGCCGCGAACAGTCATGCGCGTTCCTTGGAACACGACGAGGACCTGATTGCGCGCGGCATCCGTGTGGATCTCGGCGTAATGCTGGCCTGCGGCCTCGTAGACGGCTTGAACGCCATTGCCAAGTTCCTTGGTTTCGAGCCCCGCGGCTTTTAACCCGGTACCTTGGCCGTAAATGTCGCGTGACAGGCGAGCGAGGCGCAGCAGTTCCGGGAGCACATGCACGAGACGCTCGCGCCGCTCGTCGCAAGTGCCCGGACGTGGCGCTTTCGCATAAGCCTTGTTGGCTAGGTAATCAGTCAGCTTGGCGGCACCGCCGAAGGTCGCAAAGACCTTGAACGCGACCGGAATCACAATGGGATGCGCAGAGGCTGATACCGGCAAGGTGGCTGCCAACAGAAGAGCCAAGATCACGCGCCAAGTCGCCGACTTCGCACCGCTACGATCGGACTTGGAGAATTGGGCCGCATTTGACATTTGGCGGAACCTTCGTCGCGCAACTTGATCGCCACGCGTGCTGCAAGATGGCTGACATTAATGGCCACTTGTGGCCGATAACGGACCACTGCCCCCGCTGTCCATCTCACACCACTTGCGCCTTTTTCAGTGCCTTGATTTCGGCCGCTGAGAAACCGAATTCTTTCAGCACCGACCCCGTATGCTGCCCGCGCTCGGGCGGCGCGACAACCGTTCGGCTCGGCGTGCGAGACAGGCGCACGGGCTGACGCACAACCTTGACCATGCCGCGCGCATCCTTGCTGTCGATGGCGTGGACCAAACCCAGATGCTGGACCTGCGCATCGGCGAACACCTGCTGCATGTCGTAGATCGGTCCCGCCGGCACACCCGCGTCGTTCAACGTCTCGACCCAATGATTGCTGGTTTTTTTGACCAGATGCGTCTCCAACGCCGCATTTAACGCGTCGCGATTTTTCGACCGGAGCGCGCTGGTCTTGTAGTCGGGCGTGGTCGCCAAGGCCGGTGCGCCCACCGATGCGCACAGCCGCTCCCACATGCTCTGGCCGGAGGCGGCGATGTTGATATGCCCGTCCTTGGTCTTGAACACCCCGGTGGGGATCGACGTCGGATGATTGTTGCCCGCCTGCTTCGGCACCTGGCCCTCGTTGATCCACCGTGCGCCTTGGAAATCCAGCATGAAGATCTGCGCCGCCAGCAGCGACGTGTCGACATGCTGGCCCTTACCCGACTGTTCACGCTCCAGCAGCGCCACCATGATCCCCATGGCGCAGAAGAGGCCCGCCGTCAGATCGGCGATGGGGATGCCGACGCGCATCGGCCCGCGTGCGGGCTCGCCGGTGATCGACATCAGCCCGCCCATGCCCTGTGCGATCTGATCGAAGCCGGGGCGATTGGCATAGGGACCATCCGCGCCGAAGCCGGAGATGCTGGCATAGACGAGCCGCGGGTTGATCTTCTTGATCACGGCATAGCCGATGCCCAAGCGGTCCTTCACGTCCGGCCGAAAGTTCTCGACGATCACGTCGGCCTGCTCGGCCAGCCGCTTGAACACCGCGACACCTTCGGGCGACTTCAGATCGAGGGTGATCGCCCGCTTGTTGCGATGCAAGTTCTGGAAATCCGAGCCGTGCCGTGGGCCGCCCATGGGATCACCGGTATCGAGATGTTCGGGCATCTCGATCTTGACGACGTTGGCACCCCAATCGGCGAGCTGGCGTACGCACGTCGGCCCCGATCGCACGCGCGTGAGATCGAGCACGGTGAAGCGCTTCAGCGCGGTTGAGGCAGGTGCAAAGGGCATGGGTTATCTCAATCGATTCGGATGCATCAAGCGACATACAGAAGCGACGACGCGCACTTGTCCAGTCGCAATCACGAACGAACGCGGATGGGTTTGCAAATCGGCGCGGTATCATGTCCGATGATATGGATGCCCGCTCAAAATCGTCGTCGCACGATAGAGCTGCTCGGCAAGTACGATGCGCGCCAGTCCGTGCGGCAAAGTCATGGTTCCGAGGTTGAGAACGAGATCGGCGCGACGCAGCACCTCCGCCCCATGTCCATCCGGGCCGCCAATCAAGACGGCCAATTCCGGCGTGCCGCCATCGCACCTGGCCCGCACGAAAGCCGCAAATTGCGCACTGGTGAGTGCCTTGCCGGTTTCGTCCAGCGCCACCACACACGCCCCTGGCACGATGCAACGCTGCAGCCGCGCGGCTTCGTCAGCCTTGCGTTCGGCTGGTGCGACTGCCCTGCTTTCCGCCAGCTCCACCGTTTTCGCGCTGGCTAGGCCGACCTTGCGGCCCGACACCTGCAAGCGGCCCCAATAGCGCTCGAACAGTTCCCTGTCCGGACCAGCCTTCAGCTTTCCGACGGCGGCCAACAGAATGCGCACCCGACCCTCGCTGGCGATGATTGGGAAAACGCATCGGTCAAAACCTATGGCCGACGGTGGTTGATCAATGCGACGGGGGTTCGCCCGGACGCTCGCCCGACCACATCTTTTCGAGGTTGTAGAATTCGCGCACTTCGGGCCGGAAGATGTGCACGATGGTCGCGCCCACATCTACGAGCACCCAATCGCAGGTCTGCTGACCTTCGACGCGCACCTTCGACACACCATATTCCTTGAGGTGGCGCTGCAGTTGATCGGCGATCGCGCCGACGTGGCGGTCCGTGCGACCGCTGGCCACGATCATGCAGTCGCCGATCGAGGTTTTGCCCTTGATATCGATACACACGACATTCTCGGCCTTGGCTTCATCCAGCCACAGCGCAATTTGATTGGGCAAGGTTATGTCATCGGTCATTCCGGATCCGGCGCTCGATGCCTGATTTGCCTGCAACGCCCCGTCGACGGGATCGGAGGCGGGAGATGGACCCTTGCGGGCACTCTCTTGGGAGCGTGGCATCGTGGAGCGGGTATCCTTCGGTTTTAAGACGTCTACTTGCCGACAATAAACGCAAGACCCGAATAATTCAAGGTTTTGCGACAACACAGTGAAGTTAACGCGGCGCGCTTACCGAATTAAGGCCTCGCTGCGCAAGCGCGTCGACGACATCGGCGACAACGGCCCCGTTAATAGCGTCCAGGCCGGGGCCTTCAATCCTGCCAGCAGGGGCGCGCGGGCCTCCGCCAGCCGATGGCGCGCAAACGTTTGCGCGGCCGGCGACGCGACGGCCTTGAGCCGCCATCCCGGCCGGTCGACGACCGCCACCGGCATCGATTGAAAAATGTGCCGCCACCGATGCCAGCGATGAAACTGCGCCAGACAATCCGCGCCCATGATCCAGACAAACCGTGTCTGCGGCTGCCGGAGGGTGAGGTAGTCGAGCGTGGCTGCCGTATAGTGCGACCGCAACTCGCGCTCGAACGTGGTTACAATAATCCGCGGATCAGAAATCAGCGCCCGACATCTGGCCAACCGCTGCTCCAGCGGCAGCAGCTCATCTTTCGATTTGAGCGGATTGCCTGGCGTTATCAGCCACCAGACACGGTCGAGTTGCAGCCGCTTCAACGCGATCTCGCTGATCAGGACGTGGGCTGCATGCGGTGGGTTGAACGATCCGCCCAACAACCCGATGCGCTCGCATTTTTCCGCAAGCGGCGGCGTGGCCGACAGGTTTCCGAAACGGCTATAGGTCGCAGGAGGAGACATTGCGGCTCGTTCGTTGACTTGGTCATCGGCGGGCCGGCCGGCCTCGGCGCGCCATAAGACTTGACCCCGCCCTATCGCGCAACCCCGGCGGGCCCCGGTTTGACACGGGGCAGCAATGCAGACTGAATAGCCACAGGCGTTGTCTACTCACGACGCGCGCTTGGCGTCTCCCCCCGCACGAAATCCCGGAGCCTAACGCATGCCCGTTATCAACCATGTCGCCGCACTGCACGACG
The DNA here is from genome assembly GCA_025350265.1 of Hyphomicrobiaceae bacterium. Taxonomy (GTDB): domain Bacteria; phylum Pseudomonadota; class Alphaproteobacteria; order Rhizobiales; family Hyphomicrobiaceae; genus JABFRJ01. Next base: position 7,878 of record JANXYD010000137.1, read on the forward strand.
AGGTCACCGGCTGGCGGCGTGACCTGCACGAAAATCCGGAACTGCTCTACGACGTGCATCGCACGGCAGCCATGGTGGCCGAAAAGCTCGCATCGTTTGGCTGCGACGAGGTGGTTACCGGCATCGGACGCACCGGCGTGGTCGCCGTCATCAAGGGCAAATCCAACACGTCCGGCCGCGCCATCGGCTTGCGCGCGGACATGGATGCCTTGCCGATCGAGGAAATCACCGGGCTGCCGTATGCCTCCAAGATCAAAGGCAAGATGCACGCCTGCGGCCATGACGGCCACACCGCGATGCTGCTTGGCGCTGCCAAATATCTTGCCGAGACGCGCAACTTCAATGGGAACGCCGTCTTGATCTTCCAGCCAGCAGAGGAAGGTGGCGCCGGCGGCAAGGCCATGGTGCAAGATGGCATGATGGAGCGCTTCGGCGTGCAGGAAGTCTATGGCATGCACAACGCGCCCGGCCTGCCGGTCGGCATGTTCGCCACCCGCACCGGCGCTCAACTGGCCTCCTCGGATGGGTTCACCATCGACATCGAGGGCAAAGGCAGCCATGCCGCCGAACCGCACAAGGGCGTCGATACCCTGGTGGTCGGCGCCAACATCCTGCTGGCGCTGCAATCGATCGTGGCGCGCAATCTCGACCCGTTGAAGGCGGGCGTCGTCACGGTCGGGGCGTTCAACGGCGGCCACGTCTCCAACGTTATCCCGCAGAATGCAACGATGGTCGGTACGGTCCGCGCACTCGCCCCTGACGTGCGCGACCTGTTGGAAAAGCGCGTCGTCGAAACAGCCGAAGGGATAGCTGTGGCCTATGGTGCGGTCGCCCGCGTCACCTACGAACGCAATTATCCGGTCACCGTGAACCACCGGAAAGAAACCGAATTCGCCGTTCGCGTCGCGTCCGAAATTACCGGCCGTGACAAGGTCGAAGCCAACATCACGCCGATCATGGGTGCGGAGGATTTTTCGTTCATGCTTGAAGCCCGGCCCGGCAACATAATCCTGCTCGGCAACGGCAACACCGCCGCCTGCCACCATCCCGCCTATGACTTCAACGACGCCGCCATTCCGCACGGCATCAGCTACTGGGCCCGCCTCATCGAAACCGGCATGCCTGCTTGATGCGGATGCGCGACGGGATGCGGTGTCATGTGTGGACGGCACCCCGCCGCAACAAACGCACGCCGCACCGACAAAACCCTTGCCAACCGGGCGCCGTCCACACATGACAGAGAGAACCTTTTGCCTCCTGCCCCAACCACAAACACCAATACCGACCCCGGCCTGAGGCCGTGCCGTTGATGATAGTGAACCCGGCTTAAATCCGGGGTACGGAGCGCGGTTTCCACCGCATGTGCGAGGCCCGCTCGCGACGGGCCGGTGAGGTAGCCTTGCGGCTTCCTCGGTAGTGGATTGCGGCCTGAACCGCGCTCCGCGTTGCGTTTATTTCTTGAGCCGCATTTTCGCGGACTGCACCCGAACCCTTGCATTTATGGGCTACGACTCAAGGCGTGATAGCAACTCCCTTTATCCGTCCACCCTTGCGGGTGGCAGGGTCTTCTGATCCACGCAGTCCACAACGTCCCCACCGCGTGTCCTAGACGGTCCATGACCCGCCCCGGTCGATGAGGATGTCTTGAAAATACTGGATGAAATCGAAAAACTCAACCCAAGATTGAATTCATGGTGAAAATTCCACACGTGCTCAATTCGGCGTTCAGGTCAGCCTCTGCATAGCTGCGTGTGGCCGCTGGCTCGGCTCTGGAAACAATCCCTCCAGCGCCGCTTGCGTGACCGGCCCGTCGAGGTGGATGGCGCTCGCCACATAAACCGTGCGCAATCCGGCCAGCAGTCCGCCGGGAATATCGGTGTGAATACCGTCGCCGATGGCTGTCACTTCGGCGCGTGACACGTCGCCGCCAAGCCATTCAGCCAGCATTTTCATTGCCGTGTCGTAGACAGGCGCATAGGGCTTGCCGGCGTAGCTTACCGCCCCGCCCAAGGCCGCGTAGGCCTGAGCCACGGCACCGGCGCAATAGATGATCTTGCCGCCTCGATCGACTTTGACATCGGGATTGGCGCACAGCATCTCCACGCCCCGCGCGGCCAACACGGCCAACACCTCGCGATAGTTTTCCGGCGTCTCGGTCGTGTCGTCGTAAAGCCCCGAGCAGAGGATGCGCTTAGCGCTGCCTGCATCCGTCAACGGCACATCGAGGCCATGAAACAGCGTCAGATCGCGCGCCGGCCCGATGTGCAGGGTGGGAATCGCCTGCCATGTCCGCAGAATTTCGCGCGTTACGTCGCCGGACGTCAGCACCGCGTCGTAGGCCGACGACAGCACCCCGAGCCCATTCAGTTGGGCGATGACGCCTTCGCGAGGGCGCGGCGCGTTGGTCAGAAAGATGATCCGCCCGCCGGCATCGCGAAACCGCACACAGGCGGCAACCGCCGGCGGATAGGCTGCAACCCCATCGTGGATGACGCCCCAGATATCGCAAATCCACGCCCGCGCGGCCGGCAACGCGTCGATGCGATCGATGATGACTGTCGCGTTATTCGCCATACCCACTCCGATCGTGACCGAAGCCCTGGTAGCATATTCCTGCGCTTTGCTTAAGCCGCCGCAGCAGCACTTAGAATGTCGGACCGCACCGCGCGCTTTTGGCCAAACAGCGTGCCCTGTCCGAACAGCACGCCAAAGCCAAGCACCCGCGCCAACATCTGTTCATCGTCGATATGGCCGACGATCAACGCCAGCCCCGCCTGCGCCAGATGCCGGCAGACGTCGGTCGAGGCGATCATGCCCCCCGCCGTGGGCAAGCCGCTCGTCAACACGTCCGCGTCGAGCTTGACGAAGCCGAAGCCGTAGCGCCTGAGCGCGTCGAAATCCATATCCAGGTCCGTCACCCCTTCGATTGCGAACCGCAGGCCCATGTCCGCGATCGTCGAAAGGATTTGCCAGTGAATGGGACCAAAGCCGCGCACATCCAACTGATCGAACGACAGCACCAGCGCCGCGCCGTCTGCAGCAATCGTCGCCGCCGTCACCTCATCGCGGAAATCCTGATCCGGCAAGGACGCCCCGTGGACATGCGAAAAGATTTCCGTGTCGCGGCCACGCAACTGGAAATGTTGCGCGATCCGGGCCGCACGCGGCAACAGCGCCGCGTCGATGCGCGGCAGCATGCCGGCGTCCCGCGCCGCCGCCATCAGTGCCTCATGCGGAAGCTCGGCGCCGGCCAGATCCTTGAAC
>JANXYD010000188.1 GCA_025350265.1 Hyphomicrobiaceae bacterium
AGTCCCAGCCGCCGGCTTGTCGCATCTTCTTGACCGTGCTGCGCTTCTTCTTGCCTTCGACGCGGCGTTCCTTGGAAGCCCGCGTCGGTTTGGTCTTGATGCGCCGCTTGGGCACGATCGTTGCCTCCCGGATCAATTCCACCAGTCGATCTCTGGCGTCCTTGCGGTTGGCGTCCTGGGTTCGAAAGCGCTCGGCCTGGATGATGAGCACGCCATCCTTGGTCATCCGATGACCGGCCAGCCGTATCAGGCGAATTTTGACGGACTCGCCGAGCGATGGCGATTGGCGAACATCGAAGCGCAACTCGACGGCGGTCGATACTTTGTTGACGTTTTGTCCGCCCGGCCCGGACGAGCGGACGAAGCTCTCGGAGAGTTCATCCTCGTCAATGGCAGTTGTCGGGGTGATTTGTATCATGGCACCAGCATAGCCTTACTCGGAGCCGCAGAAGCAAGGAGGCTTAGCGAGCACACCGCGTGCTGCCGCGTTGTATCACCCAAACAGCGAGCGCGCCGCAGCACTCGCCGTGGCGATGATCCAATCACCGAGCGAGCCGCTACGCAGCGGAAATGGCAGGAACCCGAGCAGCGTGATCAAGCTCGCCAGCGCCATCACCGTGCCTTCGCGCAGCGGGACGCGAAGGAAGCGATTGATGGCCCCCCCTTTGGCCTCGTTGACGTACATGATGATGACGATGCGGATGTAATAGAAGGCGCCAATCACGCTGGCGACGACGCCGATAATCGCGAGCGGCCACAAGTCCGCCTTAACCGCCGCAAGAAACACGTAGTACTTGCCCCAGAACCCAGCCAGCGGCGGGATGCCCGCAAGCGAGAACATCATGATCGCCATGGTCGCGGCCATGCCGGGATTGGTGGTAGCCAAGCCGGAAAGATCATCGATGTCTTCGACCGGGCCGCTGTCACGACGCATGCAGAGCACCACCGCGAACGAGCCGAGCGTCATCACCAAGTACGTGGCAAGATAGATCAATACGCCTTCGATCCCCTCGGGCGATGCAGCGGCCAGACCCACCAGCACAAAGCCCATGTTGCCGATCGACGAATAGGCGAGCAACCGTTTGATGTTGGTCTGGCCAATCGCGGCGACCGCACCAAGCACCATCGACGCAATCGACAGGAACACGATGATCTGCTGCCACTGTGGCTTGATACCGCCGAAGGCGGTGATCATCACGCGCGTCAGAAGCGCGAACGCGGCGGCCTTGGGTGCAGCCGAAAACAGTGCGGTGACCGGCGTCGGCGCGCCTTGATAGACGTCAGGGGTCCACATGTGGAACGGCACGGCGGAAATCTTGAACGCCAGTCCGACCATCAGGAACACGAGGCCGAAGATCAAGCCGATGTTCTGCCCGGCACCCTTGGTCAGGGCCACGGCCGCGATATCGTTGAAGTTGGTGGCACCGGTGAAACCATAAATCAGCGACGCGCCGTACAGCAGCATGCCCGACGACAGCGCGCCCAGCACGAAATATTTAAGGCCGGCTTCCGACGAACGCACATCGTCGCGCTTGAAGGCGGCAAGCACATATAAGGCCAGGCTCTGCAATTCCAGCGCGAGATAAAGCCCGATCAGGTCGTTGGCCGAAATCATCATGAGCATGCCGGCGGTGGCGAGGAGCAGCAGCACGGCGTATTCAAATTTGAGATATCTGCCTTCGCGCATGTCGTTTGATGCCAGCAGCAGCGCGCCGGCAGAGGAAATGAGCACGATCATTTTCATGAAGCGGGCGAAGGCGTCAAAGCGGAAGCTGCCGTCAAACATCGTCAGCGCGCCCGGCGGTTGGGTGGCCAGCACGCCGGCAGCCAGGATCAGCACCGCAATCGCGCCCCAGGAAATGACCTCGGCCTCTGCAGCGGTTTCAGGGCGAAACGCGCCCCATAACAGCAGCAGCATGGCTCCGACGATGAGGATCAGCTCGCTGTGCAGCGGCGCGAGCTCGGCGATATAGCGGGTGAGCATGGGGTATCCGGCGAATGGCAGCGGGGATCGGTATCGACCTCCTCACCGGCTACACGATTTTTCGGCCGAAACCAACCCGTGGCAAGGCCACGCATGCGCCTTTTTTCGGACGCCAGCTGGAGTGCAGGCGCCGGCCCGGCCTCAACGCCGGCACCGGGATTTATCTAACGGCTTGAACTTGGCTATACTGGGACACGAGCCGACCCCATGACCGCCGCCAGAAAGCTGCCGCCGCAAATGACCGGCGCCGACTTTCTCTGCGGGGAAGGTGACGGTACGGATACGCGTTGTGAACTGGTCGATGGCGTAGTGCGCGCCATGCCGTCGAGCACGAACGCGCATGCGTTCATATGCGCAAATCTCATCAGGCTCATCGGCAATCATTCGTTCGCACGAACGATCGTTGCAGAGTAGCCGTAGCACCGGGCGTTCGCCCCCAGCTACGCTCCAACTGGAATTTTTGCATCCCGGATCTTGGGGGCACTTGTGAAGGCGACCGCAAGGGCGAGCGCATCGTTTCCGAGCCGATCCTGCTCATCGAAGTGCTGTCGCCCAGCAATGCCGCCGACACGCACGAGAATATGCGCGCCTATGCGACCCTTCCATCGGTCGCTGAATTGCTGGTCGTCCGCTCGCCCCGCATCGAGGCCGAACTTCTGCGCAAGGGCGACGGCAACATCTGGCCGGCCAACCCGGTTATGATCAAGGGCGGCGATCTGCAGTTTTTCAGCATCGGCTTGACGGTGCCAGTGTTGGATATCTACGCTGGAACGCATCTGGCGTCATGAGGCTGTGCCGGCCTTAACCTGAAATTGCAAATATCCTGGAAAATACCTGCTGGTTGTGGCTGAATGCTCCGCATGGACTTCGGCCGGCGGCGCGATCGCGAGCGCTGCGGGCCGGCAAGATCGGCGGCAACGCCGAGAGGTGGAGCGCGGTGGAAACCGCCTGCACAGCGCACCGGTCGCTCGACACGGTGACAAGCAACCGGGCCTGCAAGCGGCACCAAGCTGAAGCGCCTGCAAGCGGCGACGCGCATTCCAGGTGAAAGCCCTGAACGGCATGTGGGTGAGAGCCCCCACGGCGGCGCCATCCGCGCTCCACGTTTTTTGTGGCCCTATCCGACTCCCTCGCGGGAAGCCG
>JANXYD010000221.1 GCA_025350265.1 Hyphomicrobiaceae bacterium
CAGTTGCCCGAGTAGAGTAACAAAAGATGCCCGTCAGCTCCCGCCGGGCGCGCGAGCGGCCGTGTCGTCGCGTCGATGGTGACCGGCGATGGATCGCGCTTCAGATAAATGCGTTCGTCCGCAATGCCGATGTCGCGCAACCGTGCGCGTTGATCTTCACCCAGCACTTCGAATCCATCGACGCGACGACACGGCCGCTCGCGCGCCCGGCGGGAGCTGACGGGCATCTTTTGTTACTCTACTCGGGCAACTGGGGCATGGCCCACGACTACGAAACGTTCCTGGCTGCTTATGCGGGGCATCACCGCGAGGGCAGCGGCCGCTTTCTGCTGTGGTTGAATGCGGTGGGCGGTGCCGCAGGTCAAGTCGAGACCCGATTGAAGCAAGCCAAGCTGCCCTATCTGCGCAGCCAGCCAGTGCCGCTCGCAAACCTTGCCTCGCTGCTGGTGACGCCGGATGCGCATTTGATCACCCTGCTGGACCCGTTCGTCGGTTTTGTACTGCCTTCGAAAGTTTACGGCTGCGTGGCGTCGGGGCGGCCTGTGCTGTTTGTCGGCAGCGAGCGCTCGGATGTGCATCTGGTCTGTATGACCGACGCACGTGAGCGATATCTGCGGGCGGATGTCGGCGATGTCGAAGGGTGCCGGAAGGCGCTGGACGACCTTGCCGCACGGCTTGACGCGGGCGGATCACAGTCAGCTACCACCGGGTAAGCCTCAGTCGATTTGCCGGAAATTCCTATTCACATTGTTGCAGTGCTTGGCGGTGCAGGCTATCCGTCCCCCTCAAAATCGGTGATCGATCCGGGCTTGCTTCATGATGCCATGTGCCGCGACTTGATCGTGCCACCGACCACGAACCGGCGGCCGTTGATTGGGCTTTCCGAAATCATCTCCCGGCACTCGCGATCCTCTAGCGACCGTGAGCTTCTGGCGAACGGGTAACATTGGGCGCCGACGCCCACGTGATCACAACAACCACCTACGTCGGTGTAAGTCCGAGCTGTTGGACCGCATCAAGCCAGACCGGTCCATCATTTGAGTAGATCTTCCGAAACGTCGCAACGTCGATTGCCGCGTCGTCGATCCCGAAAATATCCAGCGTCTTGCGGACCCGCTCGCTGCTACCGGCCTCGACCATCAAAGCCGAAAGGCGCTCGACAATTTCGCTCGGCATCGCAGCGGGTCCGAGCAGTGCAGTCCAGGTGGTGAGTTGAAATACCTTGGCCTGATAGCCCTGCTCAAGGAATGTTGGAACGTCTGGCAGCTTCTTCACGCGCAGCGTCGTGGGCACGCCGATCGCGCGGCCCTTTCCTGTCTCCAGCGCAGGGATGGCCGCCTGATAGCTTCCGGTCGCCAACTGGATGGAGCCAGCGAGGAAATCCTGCCACATCGGTGCCTCCCCGCGATACTGCACGATCGCCATGTCGAGATCGAAATCCTGTTTCAGCCGGGCCGCCACAATATGCGCGAACGAGCCGGCGCCGTACGATCCGGCGCTGGTCTTGTTCTTCCGTGCGTACTCAACGAACGACTGCAAGTTGGTGGCCCCGGTCGAAGTGTTGGCAATGACCGGGAGATGACCCGACGGCGTGATCGAGACGAGCGCAAAGTCTTTGTCAGCGTCATAGGGCAAGCTCTTGAAGACAATCCGGCTGCCGAGCAGTGTCGACGAAATCGTATAGAGCAAGGTGTATCCGTCCGGCGCCGCCGTCTTGACATGTTGGGCGGCGACGATGCCGCTGCTGCCGGGCTTGTTCTCCACGATAACCGGCTGGCCGAGCTTGGTCGAAATAAAGTCGCCATAGACGCGTGCGAAAGCGTCGGTAATGCCGCCTGGCGGTGTCGAAACGATGATCTTAATCGTCCGAGCAGGCCAAGCCTCGGCTCGAGCTGCCACGAAGGGCAAAACCGCCGTTGCCGACGCGCCGATCCGGATCAAGTCACGTCGCGAAACTCTGTGCACAGCTTATCCCGCTTCGTTACCAGTCCACCGGTGCGCTTTGATAGGCAGCGGTCATCCAAATGTTTTTCGCGATGTGAGAAGCCACGTCATTCCGATATGGCGCCGCCGAACAGGACCCAGCGCTGTCCATCGAACCGCATCATGTGCATGGTCTTGTAGGTGCGGTAGTCATCCGGCGCGAGCGTCACGTCAATACCGGGCAGCAACATGTCGAGCTTCATCTGCTTGATGCTTGCAAATTGTCGGATCACATTCTCGCGCGACAAATCGTTGCCGCAGCGCCGGAGGATCTCGGTCATGATAACCGCCGAATTGTAGCCCGTGACCATGCTTGTGTCGTTGGGATCGGCGCCGACCATGTACTCCTTAAGGAACGTGAGGTAGGTCTGCATGCCTGGATCATTGTTCCATTGCGGATCGCCGACGCTCTTGGTGCTCGACGCCGTCACAACGCCTGCTGCAGCATCGAGGCCAGCGGGGGCGAGAACACCCTTGATCGACACGCTGGAGGTCGGGACGATGAAATCGGTCAAGCGCCAGTCGATTTCCTTTACGCGCTTGATGGCCTGCGTTGTGAATTTACCAAGGGCGATAGAAAAGAAGGCGTCGGCGCCGCTTGCCTTCAGCGCTGCGATCTGCGAGTCGATCGTCGGATCGGTCAATTCATAGGTCTGCGTCGCGACGATCATTTTTCCAGCGTTCGTGCCGAGTCCTTGCTTGAGACCTTCGAGGTAATCGCGGCCGAAGTCGTCGTTCTGCATCAGAATGGCGATCCGGGCATTCGGACTCTTTTGGAGCAGATAGCGCGCGTAGATGTG
>JANXYD010000246.1 GCA_025350265.1 Hyphomicrobiaceae bacterium
GACATCGTGCGCGCGCCGTTGCCGCCGTTGTTCAACGGGTTGCAGGCTGCGGCCCGCGAGATCGGCGGCGTCCAAATCCAGAACCGCGGCACCATCGCCGGCAATATCTGCACGGCGTCGCCGGCAGGTGATTGCATTCCATGTCTTCTCGCGCTCGATGCCGAGGTGGAGATCGCCGGTCGCGCCCCCCGGCGCATCAACGCCGGCGATTTTTTGACCGGATATCGCACCACGTGCTTGTGGCCGGACGAGATGGTCACCGGCATCCGCGTGCGGAAACAAGCTGGCCGCAGTGCTTTTCGCAAACTCGGCGCGCGGCGCTATCTGGTGATATCCATTGCGATGGTTGCCGCGTTGTTGGATGTCGACGATGCTGGAAAAGTGCGAGCGGCAAAGTTCGCCGTCGGTGCCTGCGCGGCTACCGCGCAACGATTGCCTTTGCTGGAAACCGCGCTATTAGGCCAGCGTCTCGAACCGGCGCTGGTATCGCCCGCCCACTTTGCCCATATGACAGAGATCGACGACATTCGCGCTTCCGCTCGGTATCGCCGCCACGCCGCATTGGAACTGACACGCGATATCATAGCGGAAATGGTTGCCCAAACCTCGGTGGAAATCTCCCGTGACTGACCGTATCAATCTGTCACTGACGGTGAACGGGAAGCGCGAAAACGTCTGCGCGGCAGGCATTTCTACGCTCGCAGATATGCTGCGCGACACTCTGGGCATGACCGGCACAAAGATCGGTTGCGACGCGGGCGATTGCGGCGCGTGCACGGTTCTGCTGGATGGCGAGCAAGTGTGCGCCTGCCTTGTCCCGGTGGCGCAGATCGAAGGTCGTCACGTCCAAACCGTCGAAGGGTCGGGTCCCCACGGCATCACCGACCGGCTGCGGACAGCCTTCCTCGATCACGGTGCGGCGCAATGCGGCATCTGCACACCGGGGATGCTGATGGCAGCCACGTCGCTGCTCGCGCGCACGCCGTCACCATCGCGGACGGCAGTCGAGGACGCGCTTGGCGGCGTCCTTTGCCGGTGCACCGGCTATCTCAAAATCATCGATGCGGTCGTTGATGCCGGCACCGCCGTGAGCGCACCACAGAGGCGAGCCCCGGCTGCGCACGAAGCAGCAGCGCACCTTGTCGGCCGCAGAATCGAGCGTGTCGACGGCCTGGCAAAGGTCATGGGCGCAGAAGTTTTCGGGGCGGACGTGGCCCCCGCCGACGCGCTGTGGATGCGCGTGATCCGCTCGCTGCACGCACGCGCCACCTTCGTCATTGCCGATTGCGCACATCTTATCGCCGCTCATCCGGGCCTTTCCGGTGTTGTGACCGCAGTCGATGTGCCGGGCTGCAACAGCTTCGGCATTTTTCCCGACACCAAGGATCAGCCCGTCTTTGCTGCAGATAGTGTGCGCTTCCGTGGCGAAGCCATTGCCGCACTGGTCGGCTCGCGGCACGCCTTGGCTGGCATCAGCGATGCCGACGTGCCCGTCCGATGGACGCCGTTGCAGGCGTTGACAGGTATCACAGCCGCACGGGCGGAGAACGCCGTACCATTGCATGCGGCGCGACCCGACAACGTGTTGACGCGCGGCAAACTTTTGCGCGGCAATGCCGACGCCGGTCACGCCAACGCCGCCGCCACTGCGACCGGCACTTTTAGTACCGGCTTTGTCGAGCATGCCTATATCGAGCCGGAAGCGGGCTTTGCCGTTCCCGATGCCGATGGCCCGGGCACGATGACTATTCATGCGTCGACGCAAGCACCCTACATGGATCGCGACGAGGTGGCGCGTGTGCTTGGCGTTGCGCCTGACAAAGTGCGGATTGTCCCGACCGCGTGCGGCGGCGGCTTCGGCGGCAAACTGGACGTGGCCGTGCAACCATTGCTCGCTGTCGCCGCGCGCAAATTCGGCCGGGCTGTGCGCATTGTGTATAACCGCACGGAAAGCATGACATCGACGACCAAGCGACACCCCTCGCACATCGAGGCGACTGCGTCCGCCGACGCCCAAGGCCGCCTCACTGCCTATTCGATGCAGGGCGATTTCAATACCGGCGCTTACGCATCCTGGGGCCCGACGGTTGCCAACCGGGTGCCGATCCACGCCGCCGGACCTTACAAGGTGCCGAACGTTCGCAACCTCACCGCCGCGATCCATACGCACGAGACGCCTGCCGGGGCATTTCGCGGCTTCGGCGTGCCGCAGTCGGCCATCGCCAACGAAACACTGATGGATGATCTGGCCGAAAAACTTGGGCTCGATCGCTGGCATATCAGGCGCATCAATGCACTCGGTCGCGGCGACACGACACCGACGGGGCAGATCCTGCATTATTCGGCGGGCTTGCCGGAATGTCTCGACGCGCTGAAACCCGCATGGGACAAGGTTAACTGCGCGGTCACCGCGCACAACGCGGTCAACGAGCGCCGCAAGCGAGGCGTTGGTATTGCCTGCATGTGGTATGGCTGCGGCAACACCTCCCTGTCCAATCCGAGCGCGATGCGCCTGACGCTGGATCGCTGCGGCACGGCGACCTTGTGGAGTGGCGCCGTCGACATCGGCCAGGGCGTGTCGACGGTGTTGGTGCAGATTGCAACCGATGCCTTAAATATTGCCGGCTTACCGGTGGTATTGGCAGCAACAGTCGGCGACACGCAAACCACGCTGGACGCGGGTAAGACGTCGGCG
>JANXYD010000034.1 GCA_025350265.1 Hyphomicrobiaceae bacterium
CGCGTACGTTCGGGCTCGACAGCCCGATCCTGCTGATGGACGAACCGTTCGGTGCCCTCGACGCGCAGACCAAGTTGCAGCTCGAAGATGTGCTGCTGGGCTTGTGGCAACGCGAGCGGCGCACGATCGTGTTCATCACCCACGATCTCTCCGAGGCCGTATCGATGTCGGACCGGGTGATCGTGATGAGCGCGCGCCCCGGCCGCATCATCGCCGACGTGCCGATCAATCTGGGGCGGCCGCGATCGGTGCGCGCGCTGCAGAAAGACCCGAAATATCACGAGCTTTATGCGCACGTGTGGACCAAGCTCGAGGAGGGCCTCACGCCATGAGGGTGATCAACTTATGAACGAAACCACCTGGAGTTCCGGCCGCATCTGGCTGACGCGACTGATCGTGGTCGCGGCATTTTTCGGCATGTGGGAATATGTCTCGAAGGCGCGGCTGATCGATCCGATTTTGATCGGGAGGCCCAGCGGCATTCTGTGGTTCATGTATCAAGAAGTGTTCGTCACCCACAGCCTGCTTGAGGATTTCGCCTATACCATCACGGCGACGCTGCTGGCGTTCGGGCTCGGTAGCGTGTGCGGGGTTTTAACCGGCATGCTGTTCGTCATGAAGCCCAATCTCGAAGCAGTCCTCAGTCCGCTGCTGATGGCGCTGAACTCGATGCCGCGCATCGCGTTGGCACCCCTGTTCCTGATCTGGTTCGGGCTCGGCATCGGGTCGAAGATCGCGCTCGGGTTCAGCCTGACGTACTTCATCGTGCTGACCAATACGGTGGCTGGCGGACGTGGCGTCAATCCCGATCATATCACGCTGGCACAGACGTTAGGGGCGAGCGGCGGCCAGATCTTCCGCAAGTTCACATTGCCGAGCGCGGTGCCTGTGATTTTCAACGGGCTGCGGCTGGGCCTGGTCTTCGCGCTGCTGGGCGTGATCGGCGGCGAAATCCTGGCGTCCGAGCATGGCCTCGGCGGCGCTCTGCAGTTGCTGGCCGCCAGTTTCAAGACTAACGGCGTGTTCGGCGTCATCATCTTTCTGGCGATGGTGGGCGTGTTCATCACCTTCTTCATGAGCTGGCTGGAGAACCGGCTGCTGAAGTGGCGGTAGGAGTCTTTGGATGGAGCAAATGTTGGGCGCAATAGCCTCTGCGTATTGCGCCGCCAGCGGCCACAAGATTATCCGCAGGCACTGAACTGCCAGCCGGTGCAATACGCCAAAGGGGCTATTGCACTCTGCAGCAACGCCCGGCCGTCAATCAGTCTCTGCGGTTCAAGCGTCGAACATGATCACCGAGCGCAGGCCGCTGCCTTTTTTCATGTTGGCGAAGCCGTCGTTGATTTCGGGCAGCGTGATGCGCGCGGAAATCCAGTCGTCGAGATGCAGGCGGCCTTTCATGTAGTGCTCGATCAGGCGGGGCATGTCCACGCGGAAGCGGTTGGAACCCATCGAGGAGCCCTGCATCTTCTTTTCGCCGCGCAGGAAATCGATGCCGTGCAGTTCGATCTTGGTGCCGAACGGGATCATGCCGACAATGGTTGCAACGCCACCCGGTCCCAGCATCTGGAACGACTGCTCGGCGGTGATCTTGGAGCCGACCGCCTCGATGACGTGATGCACCTGGCCTTTGGTCAACTCCTGTACCTGCTTGACGGGGTCGCCGTTACGGGTATCGACGAGGTCAGTCGCGCCGAGTTTGGTTGCCAATTGCAGCCGCGCGGCATTGGTATCGACGGCGATGATGCGGCCAGCGCCGGCGATCGCCGCGCCGTTGATCGCGGACATGCCGATGCCGCCGCAACCGATCACCACCACTGTCTCGCCGGGCGCCACCTTTGCCGTGTTGAAAATGGCACCGGTGCCGGTGACGACGGCGCAGCCGATCAGGGCTGCACGATCGAGCGGCATATCCTCGCGGATTTTGACGATGGCGTTTTCGTGCACCAGCATCTGCTCGGCGAACGACGACAGGTTGAGAAACTGATGGATCTTGCCGGTCTTGTTCCAGGTCATGCGGTTGGATACGCCGGGCAGCAGCTTGACGTCGGTATTGGTGCAGATGGCGGGGCGGCCGGAGGTGCATTGCTCGCAAGTGCCGCAGAACACCGACAGGCACGTGACGACGTGGTCGCCCTTCTTGACGTAGGTGACGTCGGAGCCGACTTGTTCAACGATACCAGCCGATTCATGCCCCAGCACCGCCGGCAGCGGATGCGGAAACAGCCCCTCCATGTAATGCAGGTCAGAATGGCAGAGACCTGCGCAGACAGTGCGGATCAGCACTTCGCGCGGGCCGGGCTTCTGGACGCCGACATCCTCGATGACAAGCGGTTTATTGGCTTCGTAAAGCACGGCGGCTTTCATGGGCGAACCCTCCTCGGACAGATGCTGCGTGACAACTGGCAGGGAAGTTTAGTGACGCAGATGCAATCCGCATAGGGGGCTGTGATCGGCCGTCACGGCGCGTTGGCTTCGCGGATGAGATCGTCGGCGGCCAGCCGAAGCAGGTCTTCGCGCGCGCTGCCGCCAAATACCATCTCCTTGCCAATGTCGAGCAGCACGGGGACGGCCAGCGGCGAGACATGGGGCAACGGCTGGTGGCGGATGTGGCTCTTGATGCGGGCCAGGAAATCGCCCAGGCGGCCAATGTCCAGGAGCCCGGTCGAGGCGTCCGCCCAGGCGGCTTCAAGCAGCAGGTGGCCGGGTTCGTGCTGGCGCAGCACATTATAGATCAGGTCGGATGAAACGGTGACCTGACGGCCGTTTTTTTCGCGACCGGGATGGCGGCGCTCGATCAATCCGGCGATAACGGCGCAATTGCGAAACGTGCGCTTCATCATGCTGCTTTCGGCGCGCCAGGCGTCGAGATCGTCGCCGAGCATGTCTTCCTCAAACAGCCGGCCAAGGTCGAGGCGGCCGGCTGAGATCAGCGCGTGGAGATCGCCGAGGCCCCAGATGGCGAGCGCGTAATCGCTGGCGACGAAGCCCAAAGGTGCCGCGCCAGCCCGGTCGAGGCGGCGGGTGAGCAGCATGCCGAGAGTCTGGTGGGCAAGGCGGCCCTCGAACGGGTAGGCGACGAGGTAGTGGTGATGGCCGCGCGGAAACGTCTCGATCAGCACTTCGCTCGCGTCGGGAATGGTCGAGCGCTGCGCCTGCATTTCCAACCATTCCGAGACCGGCGGCGGAAGGCCGGACCAGGCGGCATGATCGGCGAGCATTGAACGAACGCGGGCGGCCAGATGCGTTGAGAGCGGGAACTTTCCGCCGCCGTAGCTGGGAATTTTCGCGTTGGTGGCGGGGCTGCGGGTGACGTAGGCCTCCATCTCGCGCATGCCTTCGAAACGCAGAATTTCACCGGCGAAGATGAACGTATCGCCGGGCGCGAGTTGCTCGAGGAACCATTCCTCCATGTCGCCGAGCACGCGGCCGCCGGACAGGAGGCGTGGCTGGCCGGACTTGCCGGGACGCGCGCGGCCGCCGAGGCGGACCTTGATCATCGGCGCTTCGATGATGGTGCCGGCGTTGAGGCGATATTGCTGGGCCAAACGCGGATGGGCGAGGCGGAGCATGCCGCCATCGGCCGGCCTCAGGCGGGCGAAGCGCTCGTAGGCTTTCAGCGCGTAGCCGCCGGTCGAGACGAAGGCGAGCACGCGGTCGAAGGTGGCGCGCGGCAGGGCGGCATAGGGGATGGCTGCGCGGACTTCCGCGAACAAGGCATCGGGATGGAACGGGCCGGCACACGCCATGCCCCAGACGTGCTGCGCCAGCACATCGATGGCACCGGCGCGGGATTGGACGGTATCTTGCGCGCCGACGGCTGCAGCATCGAGGGCGGCGCGGCACTCCAGAACTTCGAAGCGATTGGCGGGCACGAGCACGGCGCGGCTCGGTTCGTCGAGGCGGTGATTGGCGCGGCCGACGCGCTGGATGAGCCGGCTCGCGCCCTTCGGTGCGCCGACGTTGATGACCAGATCGACATCGCCCCAGTCGATGCCGAGATCAAGCGTGGAGGTTGCAACGACGGCGCGCAACGTGCCGGCGACCATCGCTGCTTCGACCTTGCGGCGCCTGGCAGCATCGAGCGAACCGTGATGCAAGGCGATTGGCAGCGCATCGTCGTTGATCTGCCAGAGGGCTTGGAACACGGCTTCCGCCTGGCTGCGCGTGTTGACGAAGATCAGCGCCAGGTGTGCGCGCTGGATCGCCGCGTAAATCTCGGGCATCGCGTAGCGCGCGCTGTGGCCCGCCCACGGCAATGGCAGATCGGTCTCGAGGATGGAGATGTCGGGCGCAGCACCGCCGGAAATTTCGATGTGATCGGCGAGCCGGGTGACGTCGCCGGTGGCAGGTTGCGGGATGAGGTAGGCGCGCAGTTCGGACGGCCGGGCGACGGTCGCCGACAATCCGATGCGGATATGGTTGGGGGCCAGCGCTGACAGGCGCGCCAATCCCAGGGCCAGCAGATCGCCACGCTTGGAGGCTGCCAGCGCATGCAGTTCGTCGAGCAGCACGGTGTGCAAGCCAGCGAACAGGTGGCCCGCGTCGGGATGGCTCAGCATCAGCGCGAGCTGTTCTGGCGTGCTCAGCAAAATGTCGGGCGGCTTGAGGCGCTGGCGCTGGCGGACGGCCGGCGAGGTGTCGCCGGTGCGGAGTTCGATCTTGATATCGAGGCCCATCTCACTGACGGGCGCGACCAGATTACGACCGACGTCGGCTGCGAGCGCCTTGAGCGGCGAAATGTAGAGTGTGTGGAGTGCCCGCGCGGTGCCGCGTTTCCGGGCGCGACCGCTGGACTGAAGATCGATCAACGACGGCAGGAAGCCTGCCAAGGTTTTACCAGCGCCTGTGGGGGCGATCAGCAATGTGCACCGGCGCTGCTGTGATTTGCCGATCAGCTGCAGCTGATGGATGCGCGGCTTCCAGCCGCGCCGGGCGAACCAGTCAGCGAACACGGGCGGAAGTGATGCGAGTTCATCGGGCGGAGCGGGTTTTGCGGCAGTCGCTCGTCGTTTCGCCGTGCGGGTCGTGACCATGGCACAAGCGTACACCGGCACCGCGACCTAATCCAAGCGTGCCGGCAGAGCGGGCGGGCGGCGGTCAGCGTGGCGGGCGGGCCGTGTTACGCGCGGCTCCCGCTCTTGATCGCCTTGGATGGAAACAGCATCTGTGAAAGATGAAAGCCGTCAAGCGGCGCGGCTGCCGCGAGGTGCGGCTCGGGATTGAGCGGCTCGCTCGAGCGCCACGTCACGCTGGGCGGGAAGCGGCGCGGCGAGCTTGGCCGGAACAGGCATGACGCCGCCAATATCCGCGATCAAGCGATTGACCGCCATCTCAGCCGAATCGAGTTTCAAGGCCGCGGCTGATTGCGTCTCGACGATGTGACCGGCGCGATCGTTGGCGTCGGAAATCATCGATGCGAGCGTGTCGAAATTCACCGCCGCAGGTAACGACCCAGCGCTCGTCGGGCCGGCGATCCGACGTGATTTTTTGATGGGAACTTCGCGCCGGCGATTGCTCGTCCGCAGCCGGCGCGCGCGCGCCCAAAGCCAACCGACGACGACCGCTGCGGCTGCCAGCACCAGCAAGACAACGGCGAGTTCAGTATATGTTTCAATGATCAGAAAGTCGAAATTTGCCTGCACGATGCAGTCACCCCCGCCAAGCGCATGTAAGAACCGGCCATCGCCGCATTGGCGCAGCGCCGCCCGCAAGCAAGCAAATGCAACTAAACTTGTGGTGCGCGCCGAATGCAGCGTGGCACTATGTGCCCTTCACCAGCCGATCGGATCAAGCACTAAGCGATGCGGCGTTAACAAAATCTTAAGAGGCGCCTATTTTTGAGACCTTCGCGGGCGTCGCGGCCCGCGCATGTGCGCAATCAGCTTGCGCCGGGACGACAGCTGCGCGTGCCGCTGCCCAGGTCACACCGACTTGCCGCCGGAGTGCCGCCGCCCAAGCCCATACGTCCGCCCGCCATGCCGCCACGCGCGGCCGACCGCATCGCTATGGTCCCGCGTGCTCCGGCTGGGCGGAGGGGACGGTTGATGCCACTGGTCAACCCCAATGCCATAGGGAGTGCAGCCGGCGTGGGGATAGCCTGCGCCGGCTGCATGCGCGCCGCCGCCACCAGTTCAACAGGAGTGGTCGACGGCGGCCGAATGCCGAAAAAGCGGTAGTGGCCGGTCATCTGGTCGACAAACAGCGCGTCTTCCAATTGCACACCCCAGCCGCGGTTGTGGACGATCATAGGCCGTCCAGATGGTGCCATGACATCCGACACCAGCGCGATGTGGGCGGTCGAGGATTTATTTTGTGGGCGGTAATAGGTGACAATGTCGCCGGGCAGATAATCTTCGACATAAGCCGAAATGCCCCGGCTTTCACCATAGGTCGAAAAGAAACGACGCAACGTCTCGGTGCGCCGGTGATCGATATTCGGGTCGGAAGCGCCGCCTTTCGAAATGTGCACCAGCTCCTGCAAGTCGATATCGAGCGCGCGGTAGGCGCGGATGATCACGTCGGTGCAGACGCCGAATTGCATCGGCACGTCGCCGCGCGGATAGGCGATGGTCATGTAAGCGGGGTTGTAGATGACCAGATCGTGCGTTTGTGCTTTCGCGGCCGCGGCCAACGCGAGGCCAAAGCGGACGGGATCGTCGCTCAACGTGGCATCGCGCCGTGGCACGATGGTGCTGAGCCCCGAACGCGCGCCGACGAGACCAGGGCTCACGCGGCAGATTTGCTGTGCTGAGACCGGCACGTCGCCGACGTATGGAGGGGCGGGTTGCGGGGAGACAGCTGCAGCGATTGCTGCAACGCTGCCGGAAATTTGCGGCGGCGGCACCGCGAGCAGGCCCTCGGGTGGACGCGTGAATGGCTGTGTGAATGGCGCAAGCGGTGGCGCCGAAGCGGCCGCCACTACAGTCAGATCCGCAGCTGCCACCGGCACAGTCTCCACCAGCGCTTCGGGTTGACGGAGATAAGGCTGCGCGCCTGGAACGGCCGCAGCGAGAGCGAAACTCCGATCGGGAGCGTCAGTACGTACCGTCACCGCCAGCCGCTCCGGCGGGCGGCTATAATCCGTTGCATCGGCCGCGATTGGCAGATTGGCCTGCGCCGCCGGACTATCGTCGATCCGAGGCGGCGGAAACGACTGTAGCGACGCCGCACGCATCGGCCTGGTTTGCGGCGCGCGATCAGGCAGCGTCTGTTGCGAACTGCCGCGGCCGAGCATCAATATGGACCCGTGCGCTGCGGCCGTCTGCGACCACATCGGTCTATCTGCAGGGGGACGCTCGACGGCGTTGCGCGCAATGCCGGTTATCGGCAGGGGGGCTCGCGTCAAGGCTGCATGCGCCTGTTGCAACGCAGCCATCATGCGCGGTGTGGCGAACAAAATGCCCGCAAACAGCAATATCGGCAGCATAAGTGCCGCCGCTGCCCGGCGCTCGGCCCTCCCGTGTCCGGCGATCAGTTGCCGTGCCCACTTGGAGGCGGCGAGTAGTGGCTCAGGTGGGGGCAGTGACGCAGCGCATGCAGCCGCAAGCACGGGGACCAACTTGCGCGCGACGGCAGGCACGAGTGCTCGGCCGGCTGTGGACGGGGCAGCAGCGCCCTTCGGCGCGACCGTCGTCGACCGAGGTTTACGTGCTGTCGACGGTGGCGGACCCTTGCCGATGGCTTGTTCGAGCAAAGGCAACGCAGCGGCGGTTTGATCAATCCAGTACATGATGTCAGCGAGCAGAAACCTCGCGCGGCGGGTCGATTC
>JANXYD010000247.1 GCA_025350265.1 Hyphomicrobiaceae bacterium
GCTCATGATCATCTCAACTCTGGGAGTGGATCCTTCGGATCCGCTCTTTTTGTTTTGGGAGATCGGCATGGTGGGAAAACTAAGTTACTCGCCGGCCAGTGAATGTTTTTTCTTTCGCGTGATCAGCGACCATAGGCCCGATGCCGACCGCACCATCATCAGACAATACTTCCGGGGCTTCGACACCCTATGTCGACGACCGCTTCATTCGCGAATTTGGCGTTGCCGCCGAGATTGCGGCGACGGTTGGGCCGGTCCTCGTCGATCTCGGCTATCGGCTGGTTCGGGTAACTGTGACCGGCGATACCTTGCAAATCATGGCTGAGCGTTCAGACGGCACCATGTCGGCCAACGATTGTGAGCGGGTGTCCAAGCAGGTCTCGCCACTACTCGACGTGATGGACCCAATTTCGGACGCCTACCGGCTTGAAATATCATCGCCGGGGATCGACCGCCCGATGGTGCGAACGACGGATTTCGAGGATTGGGCTGGCTACGAGGCAAAGATTGAGTTGATCGAGCCGGTGTCCGGCAAGAAGCGGTTCCGCGGACTGCTGGACGGGTTCGAGGACGGTGAGGTCCGCATCGACATCGAAGTGCTGGACGACCAGCGCAAGCCGGTGCGCGAGACGGTCGGCTTTCCCATCAGCCTGATTAAAGATGCGCGACTGGTGATGACGGACGACCTCATTCGTGAATCGTTGCGGCGAGCGAAAAAAGCGCGGGAGACGCGCGGAACGACGGACGGACCGATCGACGGCTCGCTGGATACGGACGGATTAGACGATACGGAAATCGAACATTAGGCTAAAAGCGCGTTCGAGAGTGCGCGGGAAGCGCGTTCGAGAACGCTTCATACCGAGGATATCTACCCATGGCTCAGGCTGCCATCGCTTATAACCGCCTCGAACTGCTGCAGATCGCCGAGTCGGTCGCGCGGGAGAAGTCGATTGACCGCAAAATCGTTATTCAGGCGATGGAAGACGCGATTCAGAAGGCGGCGAAGTCGCGCTATGGGGCTGAGAACGACATTCGCTGCGTCATCGATGTCAAGTCAGGTGAAACCAAGCTGACGCGGGTGTTGACGGTCGTCGAAATGGTCGACAACGACAGCACGGAAATCAACCTGGCCGACGCGCAAAAGCGTAAGAGCGAAGCCAAGATCGGCGACATGATCGTCGAAACTCTGCCGCCGCTGGATTTCGGTCGCGTTGCGGCGCAGAACGCCAAACAGGTGATCGTGCAGAAGGTGCGCGAAGCCGAGCGCGACCGTCAGTTCGTCGAATACAAGGATCGCGTCGGCGAAATTGCCAACGGCACGGTCAAGCGCGCCGAATACGGCAACGTGATTGTCGATCTCGGGCGCGGCGAAGGTATCATCCGGCGCGATGAGATGATCCCGCGCGAAAACGTGCGTCTCGGCGATCGTATCCGCGCCTATATCTATACCGTCGAGCGCACACAACGTGGCCCACAGATATTTCTGTCGCGTGCCAAGCCGGAGTTCATGGCCAAGTTGTTCGCGCAGGAAGTGCCGGAAATCTACGACGGCATCGTGCAAATCAAGTCGGTCGCCCGCGATCCCGGCAGCCGCGCCAAGATTGCGGTGATCTCCAAAGATTCATCGATCGACCCAGTGGGCGCCTGCGTGGGCATGCGCGGTCAGCGCGTGCAGGCGGTCGTGGCTGAGCTGCAAGGCGAGAAGGTCGACATCATCCAGTGGAAGCCGGACGCGGCGGAGTTCATCGTCAACGCGCTGGCTCCGGCGGAAGTCAGCAAAGTCGTGCTCGACGAAGACACCAACCGGATCGAAGTCGTGGTGCCTGAATCGCAATTGTCGCTGGCGATCGGCCGGCGCGGGCAAAACGTGCGTCTCGCCTCGCAGTTGACCGGTTGGGACATCGATATCTTGACCGAGCAGGAAGAGAGCGAGCGACGTCAAAAAGAATTCGCAACGCGTTCGGGCTTGTTCATGGAAGCCCTTGACGTCGACGAGTACATTGCCCAATTGCTGGCGACGGAAGGTTTCGAAACGATTGAAGAAGTCGCATTCGTCGATCCCGGTGAAGTGGCGCGGATTGAAGGTTTCAACGAAGAATTCGCGGCCGAACTGCAGTCCCGCGCCAAAGATTTCATTGAACGTATCGAAACCGATCGCGACAACAAGCGCAAAAGCCTGGGTGTGTCGGACGACTTGATCAAAGTGCCGGGCATTACGACTGCCGTGATGGTCGCCTTGGGCGAGAACGGGGTCAAATCCATCGAGGATTTTGCCGATTGCGCGACCGACGACCTGATCGGGTGGACCGAACCTAAGAAGGACAAGGACACGCCGGCCGTACGGCACAAGGGCTTCTTTGCCGGGTTTGAAATCAGCCGCCAGGAGGCCGAAGAAATGATCCTGCAGGCCCGCGTGCTGGCCGGTTGGATCACTGCTGAAGACCTTGAGAAGATGAAGGCTGATGCGGCCGCTGCCGCAGAGGCGAAGGCCGCTGCCGATGCTGCAGCCGCTGCAGCCACAACTGGTGCCGTTTAAAAATGTTATGACCGGAGTACACACACGACGTGGCAGGCGATCTTCGATCATCGCCGGAAGTTCTGAATGGGGAGGCTGTCGCGACGGCCGCCCCAATCGTGGATGTGCGTCAGGTGCCAGTTGCGGCCGCAGGTAGCGCGGCTGAACCTGAGTGTGAGGTTAAGGACGGGTCGACCGGCCGGGTGGCCGAAGATGCGCGACCACCACGCCCCCTAAAACGTGATCCCGATCAGGCCCGGTTGTGCATCGTTACACGTGCCGAGCTTTCGCCGGACGCAATGGTTCGCTTCGTTTTGGGGCCGGACGATGCGATTGTACCGGACATCGGGCGGAGGCTGCCTGGGCGTGGCGTGTGGGTCACGGCAACGCGCGACGCGGTCGGTGAGGCAATTAAACGTAATCTGTTTGCCAAAAGCTTGAAAAAGTCGGTCAAGGTCGATAAAGATCTGGCCGACCAGATCGAAAAATTGTTTACCACCGAGGCGCGGCAAGCATTAAGCTTGGCCAATAAGGCCGGCTTGGTATCAACCGGCTTTTCCAAGGTCGAAATCGCGCTGGAACGTAACGCTGCTGTCGCCTTGATCACGGCGAATGACGCCAGCGTCGATGGCGCGGGCAAGTTGGCGCGTAAGTTCAAGGCCATTCGCAGTGCTGCCGGGCAGAACGCGCCTATTATACAAGAATTTTCGAGCGCCGAATTGAATTTGGCCACCGGCGGGTCAAATGTGGTACATGTCGCACTGGCGGGAGGCGGCCTCGGCCGACGGGTAATCACCTGTTGCCGGCGTCTCCGACATTTTCGAATGCGACCTGACGAACATGACACTGACGGTTCGGACGTCGAAGCGACGCCCTGAAACAGCCCATTCACATATACTTACAGCTAGAGCATGAAAGCGCTGTCGAACGGCGCAGTTGAGCAAATCGGATAAGTCAGGTACGGATTACGCATGAGCGATACGAAGGAAACCGGCGATAAATTGTTGCGCGCGGCGCCGCCGACCAGCGGCGCGGCACCGGCAGCCGGTGCACGCAAAACGTTGACGCTGACACGCACCGTCGAACAGGGCGCGGTACGGCAGACATTCGGGCAAGGTCGCTCGAAGTCGGTGCAGGTCGAGGTCAAAAAGACGCGTAAACTGGCGAAACCCGGTGGCGATGAACACTCCGAAGGCTCGGGCGGACATTCCGTGACCAAGCTCGGCGGGCTGTCCAACAGCGAGATGGACAAGCGCCTGAAAGCGCTGGAAGCAGCCAAAGAACGCGATGAAGTGGAGGCAAAGGCCAGTGCGGAGGCGGAAGAACGCCGCCGCTTGGCCGACGAAGAAGTTGTAGCGCTTCGCGCCGGTCAAGCCAAACCGCAACCGGGCCGCAGCGAACCTGTCGTGGATGCCATTGCGCCGGATACGGTCGACGCCCCCGGTGCCGCTCCCATCGAAGCAGCTGCAGCCAATGACGCATCTCAAGCCCCTAAAGTTGCGCCGGTTGCCACAATTACGGCGCCCGCGAGCGCAGCGCCAGCAGCCGCGCCGTCGTCGGCTGCGGCAAGCAAGGTCGCAGCTGCCGTCCCGGCCGCGACGGCTGCCAAAACCGCAAAGCCCGGTGCCGCCGCCGAAGCCATCAAACGTGCCGATGCGGTAGCCCGCGGCCGTCCCGGTGGCCAGAAGACCAACGAAGTCGAAGACGACGACGTCCGCATGGTCAAGAAGGGCGGCATCAAGATCATGGTCAAGGCGCCGGTCAAGGCGCCGGACGACAAGAAAGAGCGCGTCCGCCTGACGATCAACAACGCGTTCAACGAACAGGAACGCGAACGTTCGATGGCCTCGCTGCGCCGCAAGCGCGAGCGAGAAAAACTCAAGGCCATGGGCGTGCCGCAAGCGCGCGATAAGGTCATGCGCGAAGTGATCATTCCGGAGGCGATCACCATCCAGGATCTCGCCAACCGGATGACGGAGCGCGCGGTCGACGTCATCAAGCTGCTGATGAAGCAGGGCGTGATGCACAAAATCAACGACGTGATCGACGCCGATACAGCGGAATTGATCGTGACCGAGTTCGGCCATACGCCGAAACGCGTCTCCGAATCCGACGTCGAGGAAGGCTTTATCGCCGACAAGGACGTGGACGATCATCTTGAGCCGCGCGCGCCCGTCGTCACCATCATGGGCCACGTCGACCACGGCAAGACGTCGCTCCTCGACGCAATTCGGTCGACGAACGTCGTGTCTGGCGAAGCCGGTGGTATTACGCAGCACATCGGTGCCTATCAGGTGACAACACCCAAGGGCGATCTGGTCACGTTCATCGATACGCCGGGCCACGAAGCCTTCACCGCGATGCGCGCACGTGGTGCCAAGGTGACCGACATCGTC
>JANXYD010000253.1 GCA_025350265.1 Hyphomicrobiaceae bacterium
AATTCCAACATTCGAGCCAACGGGTCTAGCGTTACTGAACCCGCATTGGACCGGCTTTTTATCCGTTTCCGGCACGTGGGCATCGTCGCCTTAGACTACGGCCCGTATGTTGCGGCGACATTCCTTACTGTCGCCGAAAAAAGAAACGGCACGGCTCCCTGCCGGGGGTGAAGAACGCACATCTGCCGCCCCCTCATCTGGCCTGGGATGCCCCGATTATACGCATAAACAAAGGCTTTCCGCCACTAGGTACCCACCTAGGCCCACACTGCCAACACTACACTCCCCTTCCCTCCCCCTCGACGGGGGAGGTCGGCGCGGCCCGATTTTTTGCCTTCCAAAAAATCGTCTGCCGCGCCGGGTGGGGGTGATCTCGCAAGCCATGCCGCGCATTCGGCGGCGTCGAGAGTGGCCCGCGAATGGGCGCCACCCAAACCCGCTTGGGGAAAATGCTTCCCCCAAACTTCCTTCTTTTTGCTTGAAAATGGCGGGCGGTCTGGAGGGACGCGTCCCTCCAGCGGGGCACGGGGTTGGCCCCGTTTCGCGCGGCAGCGCGAAGGCGGCGCGATTTCACCGTCTCGCCACGCCGGCGACCTCGACCCAAAGCGCGCGCGTTTACCATGTTGAAAACCGAATCAAGTGGCACGCGTCGTGCCGACGTGGCAATTGCTTTACCAAGACGCACAGGCAACTTCAGAGGCGATCGAACGATGCATTTGGGAAAATCTCAAACCACCTGGCTGCGGCTTGCGTCATTGCTCATCGCCGGCGCGGCCTTGGCGTTGCCGCACGCCGCGGCGGCGCTGCAGTGCGGCAACGGCGGCGCCGGTTTTGAGCCGTGGCTTGCCGATGTCAAGACGCTGGCCGCCAAACAAGGCATCAGTCAATCGGCGATCAACGCCGCGCTGTCCGGCATCACCTACGATCCCAACGTGATCCGGCTCGATCATTCGCAGCACTCCTTCAAGTTGAGCTTCGAGCAATTCTACGCGCGGCGTGTCGATGGCGCGTTGCTCAATCGTGGCCGCCGCTTGATGCAGACGCATGCAGCCACCTTGAGCCGGATCGAGCAGCGCTTCGGTGTGCCGCCGCAGGTTCTCATTGCTATCTGGGGCTTGGAAACCAGCTACGGCGCACAGTCGAGCGGCAAGTATAATATCATCCGCTCGCTGGCGACGCTCGCCTACGATTGCCGCCGCGCGGAATTCTTCACGCCGCATCTGCTCGATGCGATCCGTATCGTGCAGAAAGGCGACATGACGCCCGGCGAGATGCGCGGCGGCTGGGCCGGCGAAATCGGCCAGACGCAATTCCTCCCGACGCCATACATGAAATACGCCGTCGATTTCGATGGCGACGGTCGGCGCGACCTCGTGCACAGCGTACCCGACATGCTCGCCTCGACGGCCAATTTTCTGAAAGGCCACGGCTGGCACGCCGGGCAGGGCTGGGCACCGGGTTCGGCCAATTACGCGGTCCTCGCGGAATGGAACAAGGCCGAAGTCTACCAACGTACGATCGCCGTCATGGCCGACAAGCTCAAGGGCGGTTCGTAGCAATACGACACCGCTGTCATCCCCCGTCTGCGGTGCCGGATGCCTTGAACGTTTCTTAACGATAGCGGACAACAATTATTGCGCGCCGCGACGGGAGTGTCGGGGCGTTAGCGTTAACTGTGCAAGACATGGGTGACATTCTCGCAGCGTCACTTATGATCGAACTTCCATAGGACTGTTCGTCAACCGGAGATCGTTATGCGCAAACCTCTTCTCGCAACTATCGCCATTGTGGCATTCATGTCGAACTTCACTCTTGGCGCTGAAGCGTTGACCGCGCCTCGCATCAATACGCAGGACGAAACCAGCATCGTCACCCAGGTTCGTGACGGCTGCGGCTGGAACCGTCACTACAGCCCGCGCTTGCGCCATTGCGTCTGGAACTGGCGTGGCTGACATAAGCCTGTCGTGCATCAGCGGTATTGAAGCTCGTATACTCAAGTCAGTTTCAATATCGTTTTTTGCATCAGCCCCACTCGGCGCATCGTCGAGTGGGGTTTTTTATATTTCGCTTCGCCCACAAAAAAAGCCCCCGGAGAATATCCGGAGGCTTTTTGCTGGCTGTTGTTGCGCCGGCTCGCGTTTGTACCCTCGTTTGTCGTGGCCGCGTCACCGCGGAGCGATGCTCCGCACCGACGGCAGGCCACCCTAGCAAGCCAGTGCCGCGCAGACTTCAGCCGCCGCAGACTTTGCAGCCGCCGGCCTTGCGCACGTCTCCGATGTTGCCGGTGATCACTTCGCCGAGGTTTTCAGGAGCACCCGCGATCACCTTGTCGCCGACGAGAAAATGCGGCGTACCGGAAATCCCCATTTTGGTGGCGAGCGCGCGCGTATCGTCGATTTCCTTTTTGACTTCGGCTGACGCCATGTCCTTCTTGATGCGTGTCATGTCGAGGCCGGCTTTTTCCGCGACCTTCAGTGCGCTGGCTTCGTTGGCCAGCCCCTGCAGATTGATCATGGCCAGATGGAACTCCCAGTATTTGCCTTGCATTTTGGCCGCGAGCGCAACCTTGGAAGCCTCTTCCGAACCCTTCGACAAAATCGGGAATTCTTTCAGCACGACCTTGAGATTCTTGTCCGACTGGATGACGGCGGCGAGATCAGGAAACGCCTTCTTGCAGTAACCGCAGTTGTAATCGAAGAATTCGACGACGGTCACATCGCCCTTCGGATTGCCGGCGATCGCCGCGTTCGGCGACTGGAACAGTTCCTGGGCGTGCTCCTTGAGCGCGCCCGCCATCTTCTCGTTCTGAATTTTTTCCATCTTTGCTTCGAGCGCGGTTTGCACCTCCATCATCACCTCGGGGTTCTTGACGAGGTAATCCTTGATGAGGCTTTCAAATTCGCGGCGCATCTCAGGCGACAGCGATTTCGCTTCGGGGGCTGCCGCAAGCGCGATCAATCCAGCCGACACTGGGGCTTCCGCCGTCCGTGTCTCGGCGATGCTGGTGAACTCGCTGGCGATCGGGCCAGGCGGCGTCGCGCGCAGCATCAGCACGCCAGCGATGGCTAGCCCCAATACAGCAAGCAACGGCGCACGATTGGCTGATATCTGCGCGGTGTTGGTCGGCGTGTCCATGAGAAGTCCTCAGCGTTGGCTTCGATCGGGGGAGTGATCGGATCGTCGGTTTCAAGTGGGGGTGTCTCAGCCTTCATTCCGGTTGTGGTGGCTTGAAGGTGATAATGTCGTCAGCACGGATCCATTCGGGCGTGCCC
Organism: Hyphomicrobiaceae bacterium; assembly: GCA_025350265.1. GTDB lineage: Bacteria > Pseudomonadota > Alphaproteobacteria > Rhizobiales > Hyphomicrobiaceae > JABFRJ01. The sequence continues at coordinate 3,273 of JANXYD010000253.1, forward strand.
TGTTTCAGGCCCACCTGCGCGCGCTTGGCGAAGATGGCGGCCTGCTTATAATTGCCTTCTATGAACAAAGCGCGTGCGTTCGCTTCCATGGCCAGTGGCTCTTGCTTTTTCTTACTATAGGCCGATGCCATCAAATGGAAGGCGGTCGAGTTGTCTTCCTCGTTAACCGCAGCCTTGCGGAGGCGCGTCAACGATTCGTCGAGCAGCGCCGGATCATCCGTGCCCAGCATCGATTGCGCAAGATTGACTTCCATCATCGGGGCGTAGCCGCTCATCAGCTGCAGCGCCTTGCGCAAATGTGGAATGGCGTCGCGCGGCTTGCCCGATGCATAGAGCAGATCGCCCTTGAGTTCGTGGAAATAGGGATTTTGCGGCAATTCCGCGATTAACGCGTCGACCTGGGCGATGGCGGTGTCGCACGTGCCGGAACAGTTGGCGGCGATGGCGCGGGCATAGCGCGCCGGCAACGATCGGTCGCTGGCGGGATAGATGTTGGTGACGTTGCGCGATTGATCGAGAAACCCAGCGATTTTCGCGCGCATCAGATCATGGCGCAACTGCAACGCCGGATCGTCTTTCTGGCTCGCGTAGGGACTTTTTTCGACCTTCTCGCGCAATTGCGCCAGACGGTCGGTGGCCACAGGATGGGTCCGCATGAAGGGGTCCATCTGCTGTTCGGAAATGTATTCCTGCTGGCGGAAACGCTCGAACACCTCGAGCATGCCGCGGCCGGATTGATGGGTGGCGTTGAGGAAGCTGATGCCGGCCTGATCGGCGGCCGATTCCTGCGACCGGCGCTCGGAAAGGATGCCCCGCGTGATGACGGAGTTGCCGCCGAACATGACGCCCTGGCCGAGGCTGCCGATCTCACGGCCGTTGTCGCTGCGTGAGGTGGCACCGGCCACCATCGCGCCGATGCCGAGAATGCCCACCAGCAGCGCCTTGGTTTGATCCCGCGCGATGCGGGCGCGCAGGGCCGCCAGATGGCCGCCGGTGATGTGGCCGGTTTCATGCGCGATGACGCCGATCACTTCGTTCGGGGTCTTGGCTTGCGTCAGCGTGCCGGTGTTGACGAACACGTTGTGGCCGTCGGCGACGAAGGCGTTGAAACTTTCCGCGCGGATGACGCGCATGGTGATATTCTGCGAGGCGACATTGGCGGCCTTGAAAATGGGGCGCGCGTAATCCTTCAGCAGCGTTTCGATCTCGGTATCGCGGATCAGCGGCAAACCTTGGGCGGCGGCAGGCGCGGCGCTGATGCCCAGGTTCACACAAAGTGCCGCTGTCGCTGCGCTCACGGTTGCGATGCGCTTCAAAGTGGCCAGCCGTGCATGGCGCGCGGCTGCCGTCGTCGTCCTCATTGGGTTGCTTCTCGTCATGAAGCCCTCTCGTGCTGCGTCTCGGTCGATCACTTCTTTTGTCGGGATCGCGAAGTTCGTCGAAGTATCTGGTTACGCTTTGCCCCAGTAACGCTTTGCCAACGTCACACCATGCACTCATGCCCGAATTGCAGAATTGCTTACATTGGCGTCGCGCACCACTGGTCAGCGCAAGGTCGTTTAACTATACAGCGGTTCGCGTCCGAAGCTGTGCACTGGAATTGGTATCGCAGGCAATGGTGCAGGGATTGCGGCAAGACCATGGCCGCATTGGATTTGTGCAGGACTCACGATGGACATTCCGCCACTTCCGGCCGGCCGCGACGCTACGCTGGCACTTGCCGCCGCTAACCGCGCCGATATCGCGCCGTTCATTGTCATGGATGTGATGCGGGCAGCGGCGGCACGTGAAGCCAGCGGGCTGCGTGTCGTGCATATGGAAGTCGGCCAGCCCGCGACCTCCGCGCCGCAGGCCGCGCGGCGGCGGGTGGCAGCGGCGCTCGAAACGGAAAATCTCGGCTACACGGTGGCCTTGGGCCTGCCCGAGCTGCGCGCTGCCATCGCCGGGCTTTACGCGACTTGGTACGGGCTTGACGTCGACCCCGGCCGCATCGTCGTCACCAGCGGGTCGTCGGCGGCGTTCGTGCTGGCGTTTCTTGCTTTGTTCGACGTCGGCGCGACCGTTGGGCTGCCCTGCCCCGGCTATCCCTGCTATCGGCACATCCTGACGGCGTTGGGCGTCAATTCACACCTGATCGAAACTTCGGCTGAGAATCGTTGGATGCCAACGTCCGCTCAGATTGCCGCGGCCGCCACGGCCCACAAGCTGTCCGGGCTGTTGCTGGCGAGCCCCAACAATCCAACCGGCACGATGCTGTCGCCGCAGCGCCTGGCCGAAGTGGCCGAGGTCTGCCGGGCCAAGCGGCTGTGGTTCATCTCCGATGAAATTTACCATGGGCTGACGTGGGGCATCGAACAGGACACGGCGCTGCGGCATGCGCCGGACGCCATCGTCATCAACAGTTTTTCGAAGTTCTTTTCGATGACGGGGTGGCGCGTCGGCTGGATGGTGGTGCCGGAAACGCTGGTCCGCACGGTGGAGCGTTTGGCGCAAAACCTCTACATCTGCCCACCGACGATCGCTCAGGTGGCCGCCCTCGGCGCGTTCGACGGCTTCGATGAACTCGATGCGAACAGCCAAGTCTACGCGGCCAACCGGGCGCTGCTGCTTGAGGAATTTCCCAAGGCCGGTTTAGGCAAGATCGTGCCGGCGGACGGAGCTTTCTATCTCTACGTCGATGTCGGCGATTACACCAACGACAGCCTGGCGTTTACCAAGCTGATGCTGGACGAGACGGGCGTCGCGGCGACGCCCGGCCTCGACTTCGATCCCGGACGCGGCGGCCGCTACGTGCGCTTTTCGTATGCCGGTGCCACCAGCGAGATGGCCGAAGCCGCGCGCCGCCTCAGGGCCTGGCCACGGCTGAAGCCGTTCCGGGGCTAAGTTCCCGACCACGGCGGCGTCTCGGATTGAGATGCGTTTGGCACAAGCGGTGCAGTGGGCTTCGTCGGATGATATCCATCCGCAGTGGAGTTCTCTCATGGGCAGCAACCGTACGCCTCGGCGGTCAATGCAACCAATGCACCCAACGCGCACGCCGGAAGGCTCGGCACATCAGCCGTTGTCGCGCCCTTGGCCCGGTTTCGCCGGCAGTCTCGCGTACGCGCCGACGCTCGCCAGTGTGCTTGATCCCAATCGCAACAGTTTCAGCGCGCTGCGTCTCATAATGGCGCTGGCCGTGCTGATTTCGCACGCCGTATTCCTTGCAACCGGCAGTTTCTCCGACGAGCCCTTGGTTGCCTGGACCGGCTACAGCCTCGGGCAATACGGCGTTCAGGGCTTTTTCATCCTGTCGGGCATCGTTGTGTCGCAGAGCCTCATGCAGCGCGGCGATTTCGTCGACTACGGGCGGGCGCGGGCCATGCGTATCTTTCCCGCGCTGATCGTTTGCGTTTTGGTCACCGTGCTGGTCATCGGTCCGCAGTTGACCGTGCTCGGTACAGGCACCTATTTCAAATCGACCGGCGTGGTTGTGTATATGGCCAAGACGCTGTCGTTGAGCACGGGTTCGGCGACGTTGCCGGGGGTGTTTGATACCAATCCCGCTGCCGGCGTCGTCAATCAATCGCTGTGGACGTTGAAATACGAAGTCTCGTGCTATCTGCTGCTGGGTTTGATCGCCGCGCTGATTTGGCGGGCACGCGACCGTCGGCGCGCGACGATGATCGCCGTCGGCGCATGGGCCCTGCTCATCCTGGCGATGCGGCCTAACCTGACGCACGGCGGCAATTTCCTCGAGACGCTGACTTATTTCACTTTGTTCTTCGGCACTGGAGTTGCGGCCTACCTGATGGCCGACAAGATTCGGCTCGGTTGGCAGCCGTTGGTCGCCCTTGGCGTGCTGTTCGCAGTCAGCATCGAGACGCAGTTCGCCGAGATCAGTTCGGCGTTGTTTGTGGGCTATGGACTTTTGTGGCTGGCGACGTGGCGGTTCGGCGCCTTGCGCGCGTTCGCAAACAGCAACGATTATTCGTACGGCACATATATCTACAGCTATCCGGTCACGCAGGTCGTGCTGGCGCTCTGGCCGGGCATCCACCTGTTGGCGCTGATCATCATCACGCTGGGCGTGACGTTGCTGCTGACGATGCTGTCATGGAACCTCATCGAGCGGCCCGCGCTCGACCTGGTGCGGGGATGGCGGACAGGTACTGTAAAAACCGCCGCGCCGCCCACAGCGAAGGCAGCTTCGCCCACGCCCTCTGGTGCAACGCCGGCGTGGAAACGGCCACGCGCTCTGCTCTTGACGGCAGTAGCGACATCGGACAGCGCGCCTGTCAGCGCCACCTCGCCGCTGGCGACCACGCGCCTCCGCGCGCGCATTGCCAAACTCACCACGTCCGCTGCGGTGTCCAATCCCTTGCCCTGAGATTTCGATGGCCAAATCCAGCCCCCTTGCGGCTCAGCCTCGGATCGTGGTTTGACTGCGTCCAACGCAACCGGCCGCAAGGGTGCCAGATCATGTCGAAGTCGACGCGCCGCCAATTCGTTACGTCTTCAGTCGCGGCGAGCGTCGGGGCGCTGGCTTGGCCGGGCGGTGCGCGGGCGCAAGCCTATCCTGGCTCGCAGACCGTGAAATTCGTCGTGCCTTATACACCCGCCGGGGCCACCGACATCGTCGGTCGCGCTTTGGCCGACGCGCTGGGAGCCTACTGGAAGACGACGACCGTTGTCGATAACGTGCCGGGTGCGGGTGCCAACATCGGCATGGACCGCGTGGCGAAGGGGGTGGCCGACGGCACCCAGATTCTGATCGTTCCGCCGAACATCACGACCAACCAGTTTCTCTACAAATCGATGCCGTTTGCCCCGGAGACGGACATCGTGCCCATTTCGCAGGTGGCGAGCCTGCCAAACCTGCTATGCGTGCGCAAAGGTCTGCCCGTCACGTCGGTGGCTGAGTTGATCGCCTATGCCAAAGCCAATCCGGGCAAACTCAATTTCGCCTCGTCGGGCGTCGGCACCACGATCCACCTGTCGGGCGAGATGTTCAAGAAAATCGCCGGTATCGACATCGTGCATGTCGCCTATCGCGGCTCCGCTCCTGCCCTGAATGACATGATCGCCGGCCATGTTGACTTGATGTTCGACAATCTGCCGTCGATCGAGCCACAGGCGCGCGCCGGCAACGTGATCGGCATCGCCGTGACGTCGGCTGCAAAATCACCGTTCGCGCCGACCTATCCGACGGTGGCGGAGGCGTTGCCCGGCTTTGACGTCCAGTCATGGTTCGGCGTCGGGGTTCCGAAGGGCACGCCGCAGGCGATTGTCGACAAGCTCGAAGCCGATGTGTTGGCTGTCTGCAAGCAGGACGATCTCATAAAGCGGCTGGCCGGCCAATCGATATCGACGATCGGATCGTCGCGCACGGAGTTTACCGCCTTCGTTGCCGCCGAACGCAAGCGCTGGGGTGATCTCATCACCGAACTCAAGATCAAAGCGGACTGATTGCGTCGCATGGCGGATCGTCTGTCTTCGCCGCTTTCGGCGATCAAGTCGCAGTATGATGTGGTCGTGGTCGGCTCGGGCTATGGCGGCGGCGTGAGCGCGGCACGGCTGGCGCGAGCGGGCAAAACGGTGTGCGTGCTCGAGCGTGGGCGAGAGTTCGCGACTGGTGAATTTCCCGGCCGCTTTCCCGATCTCCGGCGCGAGATGCAGGTCGAAGCACGCAAGTGGAACAGCGGCTCGGCGTCGGCGCTCTATGACGTCCGCATGGGTGACGATATCCATGTTCTCGTCGGTTGCGGCGTCGGCGGCGGGTCGCTGATCAACGCCGGCGTGGCGTTGCGGCCAGACCCGCGTGTGTTCGCCGACGCGGTGTGGCCGCGACAGATCCAGCAGGACGGCTTGCTCGACGAAGGCTATGCGCGCGCCCGGCGATGGTTGCGGCCGGCCCGTGCGCCGGATGCCGAGGCCATGACCAAGTTCAAGGCACTGCAGCATGCCAGCGTCGCGCTCGGTATTTCGCCGATCGCACCGGAAGTGGCGGTCAGCTTCGAAGACACCGTCAACGCAGCAGGTCTCGCGCAGCCCGCGTGCACGGGTTGCGGTGATTGTTGCGGCGGCTGCAATGTCGGCGCTAAAAACACCGTGGCGCTGACCTATCTGCCGGAAGCAAAACGGCATGGCGCGTCGATCTTTGGCCATGCCAAAGTGCGCTTCATCACCAAAGCCGATGACGGCCGCTGGCAGGTGAGCATCCAACCCCTGGACACCGCCGCATCGCCGCACGCCGACATCGTCGTTGAAGCCGACATTGTGGTGCTGGCAGCCGGCGCGCTCGGATCGAGTGAAATTTTGCTGCGGTCGCGCGCCCGCGGCTTGCCGATTTCGGATCGCGTCGGGCACGGCTTTTCTGCCAACGGTGACATCATCGCCTTCGGCTACGGCGCAAATGTGCCGGTCAACAGCGTCGGCGTCGGGCATCCGTCCAAGCTGCCGGGCGTTGCGATCGGCGCGGCGGTTTCCGGCCAGATCGAAGTGCGCGACGCCAACGATCTCTCCAACGAATTGACGATCCAGGAGGGGGTGGTGCCGTCGGCGCTGGCCCCCATGCTACCCGTGCTGTTCGTGCCGAACGGCCGCTTGCTCGGTGCCCTGCATTCGTTGGTGGCGGGTGTCTACAAGGGCCCGTTCGCCAGCCTGCAGACGTTCTTTGTCGTGTCGCACGACAATGCCGGCGGCTCGTTCAAGCTGGAGGGCGACAAGCTGGTGCTGTCCTGGCCGGGTGCCGGCGATCAGCCGGTTTACAAGCGCGTCGACGCGGCGTTGTCGAAGCTGGTCGGGCAGGTGGGCGGCAGTTACGTGAAAAATCCACTCGCCGGCACAGTGATGGGGCATCAGCCGGCGACCGCCCATCCGCTCGGTGGTACGGGCATGGGACGCGATCGCGACAGCGGCGTCGTCGATCATAAGTGTCGCGTGTTCGATGGCACGGCGGAAGCTTCGTCCACCGCCGTTCACGCCGGGCTTTATGTCATCGACGGTGCCGTCATCCCGCGCTCACTCGGCTGCAACCCGCTCCTCACCATCACCGCCCTTGCCGAACGCGCGATGCTTCATTTCGGCCGCGATTACAGTCTGACAATGGACGATGCTGTTTCTTAACTTGCGTCCGTCCGCTCGGTCAGCGACCGCCTGCGCGAGATACGAGTCCACTCTGGATGCTTCGTCATGGCCGCGGAGGCGGCCACCTACCTAGCCCGGCCCCCATTTAGCGCCAGCCGCGATAGTCGGAGCGATCGCGATTCCTGAGCATTTCTTTGAAAGGGCCCAAAACATTTCAGAGTCAGATTCCGACAGTCCGACGAGTTGCTCAATTTCTGCCTTCAGTCGCTCGATTTGATCCATATTGCGTACTCGCTCGTTGGATTGAAGACTTTAGACCTGACAACTGAAAACTATAAGCAGACTACGGTCGATCGTACAGTTCTCAGTAAGCTCCTCAAAGCGCGTCAAGCCAGGCGAGGACGCTTGCATCGCGCTTCCAAGAGGGGGGCCTTCCACCGCGCGATGGCGCGCCGACACGCTCCAGGGCCTTTCGCTTCGTCTCTAAATTTGCCTGGGCATCGTGGTTCGTCGTGTCGAGGCTGATGTGCCCAAGCCAGCTACGTATGACGGTGATGACATCGACGCCGGCTGAGACGAGGTGTACGGCGGTCGCATGCCGGAAACCGTGTGGCGTCACGGTCTTGGATCGAAGCGTCGGCACTGTCTTTTCCGCCGCCACGAACCAAAAAAGCTGATTGCAATCGCTATTCGTGAAATACCGCAGCACGCAGCGCGGGCGCGCATGCCGGCCCTTTACAGCAACGCCTCGATCCCCTCCAGCGTATCGGCTTCGGCGGCGGGTTTGTCCCAGCGGATGCGGTGGATGCGCGGAAAGCGCATGGCGATGCCCGACTTGTGCCGGCTCGATTTCTGCACCGCGTCGAACGCCACCTCCAGCACCAGCGCCGGCTGCACCTGTCGCACCGGACCGAAACTTGCCATCGTATTCGAGCGGATGAAGGCGTCGAGTTGCTTCAGTTCCACATCCGTGAAGCCTGAGTAGGCCTTGCCGACCGGAACCAGCTCGCGCTCCCCCACAGTTCCCGTGCGCCAGACGCCGAACGTGTAGTCCGAGTAGAGCGACGACCGTTTGCCCGCGCCGCGCTGTGCATACATCAGCACGCAATCCAGCGTCAGCGCCGTCCGTTTCCATTTGAACCAATGGCCCTTCGGCCGGCCGGCCAGGTACGGGCTGGCACGCCGCTTCAACATCAACCCCTCGATGCTGGCCGCGCGCGCGTCCAAGTGCAGGGTTCTCAATTGGTCGAAGCTGTCGAAGGGGATCATCTCGCTCAGATCGGTGCGTGCCGGCGGGGCTTCCGCGTGCCAGTCTTCAAGCCGCTTGCGGCGCTGATCGAACGGCCGCGATCGCAGGTCTTCGCCGTCGCGCAACAGCAGATCGTAAAGGCGCACATGCGCCGGATGCGCCTGCATCAATTTTGCCGACACCGTTTTGCGATTGAGGCGCTGCTGCAGATCGTTGAACGGCGCGACGACGCCGTCGCGCATCACCAGCAACTCGCCATCCGTTGTCACGTCGCGACCGCCGAACGCATGGGCGATCTCAGGAAACGCGGGCGATATGTCTTCCCCGGTGCGCGAAAAGATGCGGACCTCGCGTGGCGTTGCGGCGATCTGCACGCGGATGCCGTCCCATTTCCATTCGGCGGCGAACGCGTCGGCTTGCAAGTTCGGCCAATCCTGGTCTTCGATCGGCGTCGCGAGCATGAGGGGGCGAAACACAGCGACGCCCGTCGTCTCCGGACGCGGACCGGCCTTTTCCAACCACGCGAACAGGTCGATGTAGGGCGCACCGATCGCGTGCCACACTTCTTCTATTTCGCCGACGTCGCAACCGCCCAGCATCGCCAGTGCCGTCTTGGCCAACCGTGCGGAAACCCCGACGCGCAGCGCGCCGCCGATGAATTTCAGCAAAGCCCAGCGTTCGGTGGCGTCACAGCGATCCAACAGGTCGGCCAGCAGCGGTTCGATGCGTTTGGCGTCGGCGTCAGCCAGCGTTGCTACGATGTGGGCGAGGCTAGGAACCGCCACTCGCGATTGACCGGAGGTCGGCTCGGGCCACAACAGGGCCACGGTTTCGGCGGTGTCGCCCACGTAGTCGCGGGACAGTTTGTAGAGCACCGGATCGATGCGTGTCGACATCAGATTGGTGAGTACGCGTCGGAATGGCACGCGCAAGGGCAACCCGTCGGTCAACGCGGCCAACGCCCAGCCGCGCTCCGGGTCGGGTGTCGAACGGAAATACGCGCACATCAATTCGATCTTGTCGGTGCGGCCCTGGTGGGTCGACAAGGCATCGAGCAACATGGCGAAGCTGTGCATCGATCCCTCGTCTCAATCGGCTTCGTCATCGCGGCCCACCAGCGCCAGCGCGCGCGCGCGGCGGCCGAGGCAACCGAGATGATGCACCAGCGCATCGTCGCGCCCGTGCGTCACCCAGATATCTTCCGCGCCAGTGGCCACGATGGTGTCGATCAGTTCGGGCCAATCGGCATGATCGGATATCACCAGCGGCAGTTCGATGCCGCTTTGCCGCGCGCGTCCACGCACCCGCATCCAGCCCGAGGCAAAGCCCGTCACCGCGTCTCCGAAGCGGCGCGACCAGCGATCACCGAGCGCCGACGGCGGGCACATCACCAGCGCACCGGCAAGATCGGCCGCCGCCGCCTCCGACACCAGCCTGACATCGCCGAAATCCTGTCCGAGCGATTGATAGAGCTGCGTCAATGCCGCGTGGGCACCGTGCAGGTAGACGGGCCGGTCGTAGCCAACTTGCCGCACCAGCTTTATCACGCGTTGGCTTTTGCCGAGACCGTACGCGCCGATCAGATGCGTGCGCGTGGGGAACCGCGCCATGGACGCGATCAGCTTGGCGATCTGCTCCGCCACCGGACCGTGCCGGAAGACCGGCAGGGCGAACGTCGCTTCGGTCACGAACACATCGCATGCGACCAACTCGTAGGGTCGGCACGTTGGGTCCTCAGCCCGTTTATAATCGCCGGAGACGACCACGCGAGCGCCGCCCCATTCGAGTACGATTTGCGCCGAGCCAAGAATATGCCCGGCCGGCACCAGGCGCACGGTGACTCCGCCAAGGTTCAGCGTTTCGCCATAGGCCACGGCATGGAACGCACCTGCGCACTCCGCACCGTAGCGCACCTGCATGATGGCGACCGTTTCGGCCGTGGCGAGCACGCGCCCATGCCCGGCCCTCGCGTGATCGCTGTGGCCGTGCGTGATGACCGCACGATCGGTGGGTCGCGGCGGATCAATGTAGAAATTACCGGGTGCGCAAAACAACCCGGAAGGAGTGGGATAGAGCCAAGTGTCGGGTCGCTGCACGGGTCAATCCCAGTAATCCCGATCACACTAAAATCATCGGGTTTTCCAGTGTCCTCATTGATCGCAAAGTTCGATGAGCGTTTGAAAATCCCCCTGACGCACCTCGCGATCAGGATACTAGCCGATCGAACGAAATATGCATGGCACAAAAAGTTGCGGCGCCAGACCGGGGGGAGTCTGACGCCGCTTAACGCGAGTGAACCAATGAGGGGGGTTGGTCTCACCCGTCAGTTCCATCGGGGGGGCGATTGGAACTGCGGATATAACGAGCCGGCCGAGCGGTGGTTCCGAATCGTTTTCAAAAAATTTGCCATGGTTAACTATTGGTTTCGGGTTTGGGCAGCCCTGCAGGATCCATGGCCGCGGATCTAAAGCTCTCGATGAAGCTGCGATCGAGCCAATCTTTGAGCCGCCATGCCCAGCGGCCTTCGAATGTCAGGCCGTTGCGGGTGCCGACGACATATCGATCGCCGGTTGAGATCAAATAGAGCACGTGCCGCTGTGGCTTGAAGGGCTGCAGCGGCCGGCCCTGCACGCGGCGGCGAAGGTTGCGCGCCAGGGGTGGGCCGCAGCGCAAGGCATAGACGCCGGATTTCGGCAAATCGCGACCGGCGAACGCGGCGATATCGCCGACCGCGAAAACGTCGTGGTGCGACACGCTCTGCAGGCTTTCGGTCACACGCACGAAGCCACGGGCATCGAGAGCCAGCCCTGTCTTGCGCAGCCACGGCGCGGCTTCGGCGTGCGTGCTCCAGAAGATTTCGTCGACGTCGATTTCTTCGCAACCGTTGACGATAACCGCGCCAGCCATCACCTCGGTCACGCGGCTGTTCAATCGAACCTCGATATTGCGATCTTTGAGGATGCGCGCGATGCGGCGACGCGCACCCACGGGAAGCTCTGGCAGCAGGTCCGGTCCGGCCGTGATGACGACGAATGCCAAGCCGGTGCAATCGAGGCCGGCAGCCGCCAGGTCTTCGGCGAGACGATGTTGAAGTGCCAGCATCACCTCGATGCCGCCCGGTCCGCCGCCGACGACACCAATGCGCGCGCTACCCTTCGCCGCAAGGATCCGCCCGCGCGCCGCCTCGATCCGCAGCAGCACCTGATCGATCGGCTTGACGGGCACAGTATGCGCCGCGACCCCGGCAATATCCTGCAGCCCAGCGGTGGACCCGATGTCGAGCGAGAGGCTGTCGTAAGCGATCGGCGCCGCGTGTCGGCACACGACGCGGCGGTTCGCAAGATCGAGGCCGATGGCCTCGTCGATGCAGAGTTCGGCCCCTGCCAGGCGACACAACGGCTCGGTGTCGATATGCGCTTCGGCTGCGCTGTAATGCTGCGCGATAACGCCGGGAAGCATGCCGGAATAAGGCGCAAGTGCGTGCCGGGTGATAAGCGTCAGCCGCATGCGGGGTTCGCGGTTGATGCCGAACAGCCGAAGCGCCGCCAAGTGAGCGTGGCCGGCGCCGACGAGCACCACGTTATGTTCAGCTGGAGACGACGTCATGCCAGGAGCGAAGTCATGAGGAGGAAGCCATAAAATACGCGACGCCTTTTGTTGGACGGTTTTCCGACGAGATTTCCTAGGTGTATCATTACAGCGACCCGCCGCTCCAACCCGCACGAAGGTTATAAACGGCCATCGAACTGCAGCGTAAATATTGGGCTTGTGCACAAAATTCTGGCAGCTTGCACGTCATTCTCTGCGCCCTCCGCACGCGAAGTCCAGATAATATGGAGGGGTGTTAATCGAATTCGAGCCAGCGAAGGTTGGCCGGAAACGTGCTTGTGTGTTGGTTGAAGAGCCGTGTCGGTCTGTTGATATCGACGTGCCCCGTTGCAGGGCTGCCAGCAACTCTGCCGGGTTCCACAGTCAGATCGCGCGATTGTACGTTTTTGCGGTCGCGTAGCACTGCGCGTGTCGGTGCATGGATGAGAGGGTATCAGGAATGAAAAAGCGGTTAGTCATCATCGGCAATGGGATGGCGCCGGGTCGCGCGCTGGAGCGGTTGTTCGAGACTGAACCCGAAGCCTTTGACGTGACGATTTTCAATGCGGAACCGCGCGTCAACTACGATCGCATCATGTTGTCTCCGGTGCTGTCTGGCGAAAAAAGTTTCGAGCAGATCGTGATCCACGGCGACGGCTGGTACGTCAAACACGGCGTAACGCTCTACAAAGGCGTGTCGGTTACCGCCATCGACCGCGCCGCCAAAACGGTCACCTCGGCACGCGGCTTGACCGTCCCCTACGACAAGCTGCTGATTGCAACTGGTTCCGTGCCGATCATCATTCCCGTGCCCGGCCACAAGCTCGCCGGCGTCTTGAGCTATCGCGATCTCGAC
>JANXYD010000276.1 GCA_025350265.1 Hyphomicrobiaceae bacterium
GACTAGCGCGTGAGGCCCAATAATGCCTCTAACCATTAGGACTAGCTCTTTCGTAGCGACTGGCCCTTGGAAGCTTAGTCGATCTTCACTATAGTGCCAGCCGAGGGGCGTCGATCATCGTTCAGAACGTGCTTGGCTGTGTCGCATCGACTTGGTGCGTCGTGGCCATCTGGCGACGTGCGATGATTTGGCCAGGTGGATCCGCTGATCTGCCCGGCATTTCCGGCGTGATGCGCCGGGATATGACGAGTTTGTTGGAGTAGTCTTAGCATGAAGTGCAATCCGATCCGTTGGCTGTGGGGCCTGTTGCCCTTGGCGTTGTTGAGTTGGGGCGCGGTGCAGGTGATGCATGGCGATATCGAGGCCGATCTCAAGGCACGCGTCGACGAGCAACTCAAAGGGTCGGGCTTCAAGTGGGTCCGCACCGGCTTTTCCGGCCGCGACGGACTGATTACCGGCACCGCCACCGACGAAGCCGATCCCGGCCGCGCCTACGACATCTCGCGCAGCATTTGGGGCGTGCGTACGGTCGACAACAAGGCCGGCATCATTGAAAAGATCGAGAACTACGAGTGGTCGGTTGCCCGCACCGGTAACGCTGTCAAACTCGCCGGCTACGTGCCGAGCGACGGCATTCGCGCCGAAATCCTAAAGATCGCGAAGGCGCAGTACCCCAACGTCGAAATCGTCGACGAGATGCGGCTGGCCCGTGGCGTTCCTTCGCCGGACGCTTGGTTGAACGCCGTCAATTTCGGTCTGAAGCAGGTGGCTGCCTTGAAAACCGGCGATGCCAGGTTGAGTGGGCTGTCGCTGACGGTATCGGGAACCACCAACGATCTGAAGGCCTATTCAAACGTCAAGGCGGCACTCGCCAATGATTTGCCGAAAGGCGTCAAGCTGGTCGATGACCGCGTGCTGGCTCCAGTCGTCAAGCCATTCCTGTGGACTGCAATCCATAACGGCGGTAAACTCACGCTGACCGGCTTCGTGCCGGGCGAGCGAGCACGCGCCGATGCGTTGGCGGCGGCCAAGGCGGCGTTTCCGCGTGCCAATATCGTCGATCGCATGGAAGTCGCCGAGGGAGCCGCGACCGGTCATATCGCAGCCGTCGACACGGCTCTGAAACAACTCGCCTTGCTCGACGAGGGCACCGCCGATATCCGCGACCAGACACTGACGATTGAAGGGTTGGCCGCCGACGCCAGGATCGCCGACGCGGTCCGCCAAGGAAGCGGAAAACTCGCGCCGTCGGGCTTTCGCTTCAGCGACAAGATCAAAGTCAGCGCCGCGGCGCCAAAACCGATCAATCCGTTCACCACCACCGTCATCGCCGACGCGACCACGCTCATCTTGTCGGGCTACGCGCCCACCGAAGCCGCGCGTGAGCAGGTAGCACAGGCCGCACGGACGCGCTTCCCGGGTCGTCGCATCGACAACCGGCTCGACATTGCGGCCGGCGCTTCCGAAGGCTGGCTCAGATGCATCGAGGGTGCGCTGACCGGCGTCGCCCGTCTCGGCGCGGGCAAGATCGCGCTGAGCGATCGCCGGCTCGACGTCTCCGGTGCCACCGACGACGAGGACCTGGCGGGCGCGTTGCCAGCCGAGATCAAGTCGGCGACCCGTGCCGATTGCGATGCCAACGTCACCATCGATGTCCTGGCGGAAGCCATTCCAGAGTTGGTCTGGCGCGCCCTCTACAACGGCACTGAAGTCGTGCTGGAGGGCGACGTATCGAGTGCGGCCGCCAAGAACCTGTTGGCCGCCGACGCGCATCGGCTGTTTCCGGGCAAGTCGGTTGTCGATCACATGCGCATTGTCGAGACGCGGACGCGCAAATGGTCAGCCGTTGCCGAATATGGACTGGCCACGCTGGCCGACCTGCAGAAAGGCGAGGCTCAACTCAACCGCCAACTGCTCACTGTCAGCGGTCAGGCAGCCAACGCAGCCCTGCAGTCGCGACTGCAGGAACGGTTGGCGCGTGGACTGCCGAAGGGCTACAGCGGACGCAATCAGATCGTTGTTGCGGTCGCCACCGCCGTCACCCCGCCACCTGCACCGGCACCGGCACCTCCGGCGCGCGTCGTAGCGCCTCAGCTATCGCCGGTCGCCACCGCTTGCCAGAACGCACTGCAATCGACCGCGCGTGAAGGCATGATCCGTTTTGAGCGTGCAAGTGCCACGCTGACGCGGGAAAGCTTCGCCACCCTGAACAAGCTGGCGTCCGTTGTGAAAACCTGCGCGGACATCAACGTGGAGATCGAAGGCCACACCGATTCCGAAGGCACGCCTGAACGCAATCAGCTGCTTTCCGACCGGCGCGCCCATGCCATCGTCGAATATCTGCAGCGCGGCGGCGTCGATCAGAACAAGCTCACGGCGATCGGCTACGGCGAAACGCGTCCGCTGGTGCCGAACGATACGCCAGAAAACCGGGCGAAGAACCGCCGCATCGAATTCACCGTCAAGGCTAAGTGAGCGGCGTGGCGTCGGGTCGCGTGAATGCATTTGCACTCGCACCCGACAACCACAGCGCAATGGGGGACAACCATGGACTATCTGCTGATCAAGCTTTGGTACTGGGTGCTGATGGCACTGGTGCTCGGTTTCGCAACCGGCTGGCTCTCGTGTGGTCCCTCGCGCGACAGACATTAGAATAGGGCGACAGCCCCGGTAGACGGCACCGGCCACCTTCGCGGGTACAGCAATAGGCCCTGCCCGAACAGATGGCATCGCCAGTAGGCCGACGTCCGCTCCGGGCCGACTTGAAGTGTTGGAGAAATTCGAATGACTGCGCTTTTACTGCAAACGTTTCTGCTGATGGTGCCCGCGTTTCTGCTTGGCGCGTCGCTCGCCTGTGGCCTGCGGCGGTTGACGCAATCCCAGCCGTTGGCCGCCGAATTGCCGGCCCGCGTGCCGGCATCCGCCGTCGATCCGTTGCCGCAGTATGCGGCACGCGACACGACTGTCGCACCGGCGCCGCAAACCCCAGCGAAACCGTCGGCGTTAGCGCCCGTGCCTACTTCGTCGCCCGCCGCCGTCTCTGCACCGCTTACCAAGCCGATACCGGCCCCTCCCTTGCCGGCGACACCAACGCCTGCCGCCAGCCGCTTCGACGACACGCTCAAGGCCCGCCCCGGCGAAGTGCGCGCGCCGATGCCGCCGACGGCCCCTCAGCCGACGGCCGCGCGTCCTGTGCCACCGCCGCCCGCTGCGCCCGCCACCGTCACCATCACGCCAGCGGTTTCCAAGCCCGCAACCGCCACCGTCCCTTCAGCCGATATGATCGCCAGCGCTTCGGCAGCCATGGCCGCCGCAGCTGCAGCCGTGGCGGCACAAGCAGCAGCAGCCGTCACCAAGGGTACGCCAGCAACGGCGCCGAAATCGCCGCCCAACGCAGCCCCCGCAGCCCCCGCAGCACCAGCTCGCCCTGTCGCAACCGCGCCCGCCCAGCCAGTTCCAGCACCGACGCCAGCGCCGGCACCGGCCGCGACCACCATTGTCACGCCTCCGCTTCGCGATGCGGTGCTACCACCCAAGGCACCGTTGCCCAGCGCCGACGATTTGACCCGCATCAGCGCCATTGAGCCGAGCTTGGCCCAGCAGCTCGCCAAACTCGGGACCAACAGTTTCAAGCAAATCGCCGCTTGGCGTAAGACCGATGTCGACAGTCTCAGCCAGGCACTCGGCTTCCAGGGACGCATCGAGCAGGAGAACTGGATCGAGCAAGCGCAGATCCTCGCTGGCGGCGGGGAAACGTTTTATTCGGCGCGCCATGACAAGAACACGGCCCCTGCAGCGACAAAGCCGCCAGTGCCGGCCAGCAGCACCGCGCCAGCGCCGGCAGTACCCATGGCTCCGGCGCGGTCGCCGGTCAGCCTGCCGGAGGTCGAGCGACGCGCAGCCTTCGCCGACACCACGCCTCGCCCCCCGGTAACGCCCGCGAACGTGCCGCCGATCGCTGCCGCCGCCGTCGCTCCCGTCGCCGCCACGCCGCCCCCGCCTGCGAGTGTTGTGCCTGCCGCACCCGCTGCGGCCACAGCCCAAGCGGCAGCCACGGCAGCAACCACGGCCACCGCACGTCCGGCGGCCGACCCGGTTCCATCAGCCGCCACGATGCGGCCGACCGTCGTCGCATCGCGCGACAATCTGCAGCGGATCGGCGTCGTCAACGCCGAAATCGAAAAGCTACTGTCTGCGCAAGGCATCGCCCGCTATGCCCATATCGCCGGTTGGAGCACCTCCGAAATCGAACGTTTCGACCGCCTGCTCGGCTCGCAAGGCCGCATCGGCCGCGAGAATTGGGTCGAACAGGCCCAGATCCTCGCCAAGGGTGGCGACACCGCGCATTCCCGCGAATACGATCGTCGCGCCGTGACGAACACCCCGCAGGAACCGGCGGCCCGGCCAAAGAACATCACCGAAGCCATCAAGGCCAACGCAGGTGCTGCCGCCACAGCAGCCGCGGCCGCCGCTTCAATCGCTAGCGCCGCCGGCAAGGCCGGCGCACCAGCCGCCGCCGTGTCGAGCCGTCCTGATATCGCCGGGCTTCGGTCTGTGCGGTCTGACGCCTATAAATCCGCCACCGATGCCGCCACTGCGGCTGTCGCAGCCGCAGCCGCTGGCAGTGGCAGCGCTCGCGTCGTCCGTTCCGCCGAAGTCGACGACCTCAAGCGCATTCGCGGCGTCGGCGTGCTGATCGAAAAGCGTCTCAATTCGCTCGGCATCGTGTCTTACGCTCAGATCGCCGATTGGACGACCGTCGACATCGACCGCGTCAGCGTCAGTCTCGACTTCAAGGGCCGCATCGAACGCGAGAACTGGGTCGAGCAGGCGCGCATCCTTGCCGCTGGCGGCCAGACCGAGTTTTCCCGCCGTGTCGATCGCGGCGAAGTCGAAACCTCGAAGTCCAGGTAACGGCAAGGCGACGGTATTAACGCGACACGCGCAGCTGGTTGAGCTTGGCGACGATCACGCCGAACGCAGCCTGCAGTTCCGTGCCCGTCGCCACCGGAAAGAAATTTGCCGTGCTGGAGGCGCAACCGCTCAACTGCG
Source organism: Hyphomicrobiaceae bacterium (assembly GCA_025350265.1). GTDB lineage: Bacteria > Pseudomonadota > Alphaproteobacteria > Rhizobiales > Hyphomicrobiaceae > JABFRJ01. Next base: position 5,053 of record JANXYD010000276.1, read on the forward strand.
CAGCCGCGGTCGGATCGTTCAAACCGAACCCGATCGTATAGACCGTAATCCCCTTGACCTTCATCCCCGCGCATAACGCATCGAACTGCGCATACGATTCCGTGGTCGCAGCGCTCGATCCGGCGGGCAAGCCACTCAAGTACGATGTATTGAACAGCCCGTCGGTCATCAACACCAAATGCTTGGTGACGTTGGCGTCGCTATAGCTGCTTGGCGCGCTATTGCCGGTAAATATCCCGTTCCAGTTGGGCGACAGCATGTACCAGCCCCAGGCCGCACCGATATGCCCCGCAGTACTGCCACCTGGCGAGAACGAGGATATGGTCTGTTCGATGTTGCTCTTCTGGCTTCGCCCCATCAACGGCATGATCGATGCAGTCGGACAAGCGTTGCCATTGCTCGCCACGCTGGCCAGATCGCGCAGCCGATCGCTGCCGTAGGGCGCTGCGTCGTCGGCGTTATCTGACCCCAGCCGTTCCACCGCGCACCCCGTCGCATTCCCACCATTCCAGGACCAGATCCAGGTCGGTGCGGCAAGCGCGCTTTCCCCATAGCTGCCCGCATTGACCGACGACGAGAACGGCGCGATGGCAATCCGGATGCCCCGGTCATTGACCGCTTGCGCATACAGCGTATCGACGACGGTATTTGCAGCAACCTTCAGCGACTCGATCTTCGGCATCGTGTCGCCCGCCGGCACGTCCCCCATCGACCCCGTCGTATCGAGCACCAGCGCCAGTTCCACGTCGCGCATCTTGTAGACCACCGTCGCCGATTTGCTGACCGGCAGGCTGCTGAAGCCGATTATTTTTGCGAACGTCGTCTTGAGATTTCCCGCAGCCGACGCCGTCACCGCGTTGTTGGTCCGGTCGATCGTGACTTGTAGCGTCGCCAACAAATCCAGCGGAATACCGAACGCGGGTGCCTGCACCTTGAAGAAGTTCGTCACACGCAATGTGATATCGGCGTCCGTAACCTGGTCCTGGTCCAGCATTTTAGCCCCGGCCAGAGCGGCCGAGTCGAGCGCCTGCTCCAGTCGCCGCGCCACCGTCACCGTGCGGTTGTAATCGACCACCAGCGCCGTGAACCCACACAGCACGGTCAGCATCAGCGCGAACGTAACGGCCACGCCCCCGCGTGCGTCCAATCGCCGACCCGCCTTTGATGACCTTCGGATATCCACCTGTCCGCCCCCGCAAGCACTACTAAACATCCAGCAAAATTAGAAACTTACCAAAACCTATGAAGCTTAAAAACCACTTACCTAATCGCTCAGACACCGGGCTCGGTTGGCGGTTGCGGAATTGCAATGAATAAATCATCAACGATTGTCGACCGGCATCAAACGGCATGCTCCGTTGACCGATCCCCAGGTCGGCGCGTTGTGTATGCTGGGCGCGTCGACTTGCATGGCCAATCAGCACACGACGCACCGACGACGAAAAACGAGGTCTGAGGCAATGTTTCTTCCAGAAGGCGAAATCCATCACTTGCTGGCCACTTACGGGCCGTTTGCCTTGGCCGCCATCGTCGGCCTCGAAAGCATGGGCCTGCCGTTACCGGGCGAGACCGCGCTGATCCTCGCCGCCCTTTACGCTGGCAGCCACGACCGCAGCATCGCCGTGGTCATTGTCGCAGCCACCGTCGGTGCCATTCTCGGCGACAACCTCGGCTACTGGATCGGCCGCGAGTACGGTTTTTCGCTGCTCAGGCGATACGGCTCCAAGATCGGCCTGTCCGACGGCCGCATCAAGCTCGGCCAATTCCTGTTCATGCGTCACGGCGGCAAGGTCGTGTTCTTCGGCCGCTTCGTCGCCGTGCTCCGCGTGCTCGCAGCCTTCCTCGCCGGCGTCAATCAGATGGCCTGGCGCAACTTTTTCATCGCCAACGCCGCCGGTGCCATCATCTGGTCGACCCTGTTCGGCCTCGGCGCTTATGTCTTCGGCAAAAGCATCGAAACATTCAAAGGCCCGGTGGGTATGATCGGCATCGTCGTCGGCTTTGCGGCTGTAGTCGCGGCCACTGTTTTCCTGCGACGCAACGAGGCCGAACTGCAGCGACAGGCCGAACGCGCCTTACCCGGGCCTTTGGCCGCAGCCCGCTTCGGCGCAAGATCCTGAGAGCGCTCGTATGTTGCAGGTAACGACCACACAGGCCGCCACCTGGGCGATCGCGGCTGCGGCGACAGGTGGCGTCTTATTCCGGCCATTCGGCGTGCCCGAGGCGGTCTGGACCGTGCTCGGGGCGCTGGCGCTGGTCGGCTTGTCGTTGCTGCCATTAGGCGTGGCAGCGGCCGCCATGGCCAAGGGCACCGATGTCTATCTGTTCTTGACCGGCATGATGCTGCTTGCCGAACTCGCGCGTGAGGAAGGCCTGTTCGACTGGCTGGCGGCGTGCGCCGTGCGCGCGGCGCAGGGATCGCAGCCGCGCCTGTTCGGGCTGGTCTATGTCGTCGGCACCGTCGTCACCGTGTTCCTTTCCAACGATGCGACAGCCGTCGTCCTGACGCCGGCTGTCTATGCCGCAGCCCGCGCCGCCGGTGCAAAACCGCTACCCTATCTCTATATCTGCGCCTTCATCGCCAATGCCGCCAGCTTCGTTTTGCCGATCTCCAATCCCGCCAACCTCGTCGTTTACGGCTCACACATGCCGCAGCTTCGGTCATGGCTGGCGACGTTCGCCTGGCCGTGTGTGGTGGCAATCGCCGTGACGTTCATTGTCCTGCGCATCACCCAGCACGCCAGCCTCAGAGCGCCCATCACCAACACCGTGCCGTTGCCTCGACTATCGACAGAGGGCAGATGGGCCGCCGCCGGCATCACGCTGGCCGCCACGGCCCTGCTCGGCGCATCGGCGTTCGCCGTCGATCTTGGCCTACCCACGGCGCTTGCCGGTATCATCGCGGTCGCAACCGTCAGCTTCAGCGCGCGCAAAGCCCCGTGGCGGGTGTTCGCTGGCATCTCCTGGAGCGTGCTGCCGTTGGTCGCGGGCCTGTTCGTCCTCGTTGCCGGCCTCGAGCAAACCGGCGTGATCGCCATGCTCACTGCGACCTTGCACGACAGTGTCACACGGTCATCGGGCTCGGCTGCCTGGCAAGCCGGCCTCGCCGTCGCGATCGCCAGCAATGTCATCAACAACCTGCCGGCCGGACTGATCGCTGCATCTACCATTGCCGGCGCTGCCCCCCCGGACGCCGTCACCGCCGCGATGCTGATCGGCGTCGATCTCGGCCCCAATCTATCGGTCACCGGCTCGCTCGCCACAATACTGTGGCTCGTCGCTCTGCGCCGCGAACAAGTCCACGTCGACGCCCTCACGTTTCTCAAGCTCGGTACGCTGGTGATGATTCCCGCCCTCGTCGCCGCCCTCAGCGCAACGTGACGCCTTCGTCACGTTGTCGGTCGCAGCGGTATCGCTCGCGTCACGCCTTATCGCCCCGGCGTCGTGCCACCCTGCGCGTCGAGATACCGCTTCGCCATCAAAGCCCCTTCATCGGCCGTATCAGCCACTTGCATCGTATGCGCCTGCAAAAACCCAGCCCGCTCCAGCGCCTCCCGCGGCTGCGCCTGCAGTCCCGCCACGATTATCACGCAACCGGTGGCCCGACATTCCCCCGCGATATCGTCGAGGGTATCGATTGCGGTCGCATCGATCAGCGGCACCTCGCCGAGATCGAGCAGCAGCACGCGCGTATTCTGCCGCGCGTCGCGCAACGCATCGGCAATCCGCGCCGACTGGCCAAAGAACATTGGCCCCCGGAAGATCAACTGACGCACGCCCTCGATCATGGTTTCCGGATCGTGCTCCGGTAAATGATGGCCCGGCAATTCCGCCATGCGGTGCATGAACAGCAGTGCGGCCAGCCCCACGCCGACGCTGATCGCCACGTTGAGGTCGACGAAGATCGTCAACAGCGCGGTCAGCCCGCACACCACCGCATCATCGCGCGGTGCCTTGGTGAGAAACCGCCGCAATTCGTGCGCATCGATCAGCCGCCACGCGATCGTCAGCAACACCGCCGCCAGCGCCGGCAGCGCCAGATAGCCGACCAGCGGTGCCATCAGCAGCACGAACAGCGCCACCACCCCGGCATGGATCACCCCCGCCACCGGCGTGCGCGCGCCAGCCTGGATGTTGGTCCCCGTGCGCGCGATCACGCCTGTAACCGGCAATCCGGAGAACAATGCAGTGACGATATTGGCGAGACCCTGGGCCACCACTTCCATGTTGGGCCTATGCCGCGTGCCGGCCAGCGCGTCGGCGGCGGTTGCCGACAGTAGCGATTCCACCCCGATCAGAAACGCCATCGTAAACGCCGTCGGCACCAGATCGATGATCCGCGCCAGCGTCGGCCACGTAAATCCGGGCGCCGGCAGGCTGCGCGGCATCGCGCCGAATTGCGACTGCACCGTCGCCACGTTGAGCCCCAGCGCCCAC
>JANXYD010000038.1 GCA_025350265.1 Hyphomicrobiaceae bacterium
AGTTGGCGTCGATGGCGGGATGGGCTGTTGGATCGATGCTCTTGAGGCGGATGGTGCCGCGGCTTTCCGGTCTGAGTTGGCACATATGCAACGTTAAGCCGTTCTGCTTCACTTTGGTGCGGCCGTGATCGATGACGAACGCGGGGATGAAATGCAATTGCACATCCGGCGCGCTCAACCCCTCACGCGTGCGCAGGAAACCTCCGGATTCAGCGATGCACGATGTGCCCGGCCCGGTCGTTGCGATCAGGTACTTGGCTAGCGTCAGCAGGGGATTGGCGGTGTCGTACGTGTCGCGCGTGGTGCAGCGATAGAGCGTGGAGGCGTCGAGATGGTCCTGCAGGTTGCCGCCGACGCCGGCCACATCGGCCACCACGGGCACGCCCACCGCTCGCAAATGATCGGCAGGACCGACGCCGGACAACATCAGCAGTTGCGGTGAGTTGACTGCGCCGCCCGCGAGAACCACTTCGCGACTTGCCCGCGCCGTGTGCTCTTTCCCGCCCTGCCGGTAAACGACGCCGACCGCGCGGCCCTTCTCGACTACGACGCGCGTGGTGACTGCCTCAGTCAACGCCGTGACGTTGCCGCGCGCCAGCGCCGGCCGCAGATATCCCACCGCCGTCGAACAGCGCTTGCCCCCCTTCTGCGTTACCTGGTAGAGTCCGACGCCATCCTGCTCGGCACCATTGAAGTCATTCGACAGCGTGTGACCGGCCTGCGTGCAGGCTTCCAGAAACACCTTGCTGATCGGCGCTGGCGAGATCTGGTCGGCGACGTTGAGCGGACCGCCGACACCATGCAATTCCGACGCGCCGCGCTCCTGGTTTTCGGCACGCTTGAAGTACGGTAGCACGTCGCGGTAGCTCCAGCCGTCGTTGCCGAGTTGGCGCCAATGATCGTAGTCGGACGCATGCCCGCGAATGTAGACCATCGCGTTGATCGATGACGAGCCGCCGAGCGTCTTGCCGCGTGGCCAGTACATGCGCCGGTTGTTGCAATGGATCTGCGGCTCGGTTTCAAAATGCCAGTTATAGGCTGATTTTTCGCCCAGGTTGGCGAAACCTGCCGGCATCTTGAGCAGGAAGTTGTTGTCGGGCTTGCCAGCCTCCAGAATGAGGATGCGCAGTGTCAGGTCCGCGCCTAGCCGATTGGCGAGCGTGCAGCCGGCACTGCCGGCACCAACGATGATGTAATCGTATTCCGCTGCTTTGTTCGTCGCCATTGCCAGCTCCTCCCGAGAGCATTTCTTTTTTACTTGCAGACCGTCGTTGCAGTCATTTTTGACATGTGGGGCGCGTCATGGCTGGCGCTCCCGGCCGTGACGATAAAATGGCTCATGCTGATTTCTGTCCGCGACATCAGCTCAAACAGCCGCTGCCAAGGCTGCCAGGATGCGTGCCCAACTGCGCGCGCCTTTACGATAGCTCGACAGATTGTACTTCTCGTTGGGGCTGTGGATACGGTCATCGTCGAGGCCGAAGCCAATCAGCAGGCTGTCCATGCCGAGCTTCTCCTTGAAGTCCGTGACGATCGGGATCGAACCGCCCAGCGCGAGCATGATCGGTGGCTTGCCCCATTCAGCTTCGAGTGCGGCAGCGGCGCTGCGGATCGACGGCGTCTCCGTGTCGAACATCACCGCTTCGCTGCCGCGCTTGCCGGTCATCTGCAACTTGCAATCGGCGGGCAGGCGTTGACGGACGAAGGCCTCGATGCCGTCCATGACCGCCTTAGGTTTTTGCCCCGGCACCAGGCGGCACGTGATTTTCACCGACGCTTGCGATGGAATGACTGTTTTGGTGCCCGCGCCCTGATAGCCGCCGGTGACGCCGTTGAACTCTAGCGTCGGCCGCGACCAGACTTGCTCCATCACGGAATATTTTGCTTCCCCGCAGGGCTGCGAAAGGCCAACGCCGCCGAGGAATTTTTCCGGATCGAAATCCAGCGACTTCCATTGCTTCAGCGTTTTTGCGCTGGGATTGACGATGCCGTCGTAGAAACCGGGAATGGTGACCTTGCCACGGCTATCGTGCATCGCGCCCATGATGCCGGCGAGCACGCGAATGGGATTGGCGGCGGCACCGCCATAAAGCCCCGAGTGCAGATCGCGATTGGCCGCCGTGATCACTAGTTCGGTCGCACAGATGCCGCGCAACTGCGAGGTGATCGCGGGCGTGTCCTTGTCCCATTGGCCGGTGTCGCACACCAGCGCGAGATCGGCGGTGATTTCCTTGCCGTGGGTCTTGAGAAAACCGGGCAGCGACGGCGAGCCGCACTCTTCCTCGCCTTCGATCACCACCGAGACGGCGATCGGCAGCTCACCTGCCACCGTTTTCCAGGCGCGCGCCGCCTCCAGGAAAGTCATCAGCTGGCCTTTGTTGTCTTCGGCCCCGCGCGCGATGATCACCTTGCCGTTACCGCGCTCGGTGGCGATGCGCGGCTCAAACGGTGGCGTCGTCCACAGCTCGAGCGGGTCGGGTGGCTGCACGTCATAGTGGCCGTAAAACAAGACGTGCGGCATGCCCTTCGGGACCGTCTTGCGATCGTGCGCCACCACCATGGGATGCCCGGTGGTCGGTACAATTTTGGCTTCCACAAAGCCGATGTCCTTCAAGGTCGCGGCGCACCATTTTGCCGCAGATGCGCAATGGTCTGTGTAGGCCGGGTCGGTCGATACCGACGGGATCCGCAACAGTTCGAACAAGCGATCGACGGCCGCCTCCTGCGACTGATCGAGTGCTTTCAAGACTCTCGGCAGATGGTCAACTCCGGACGATCCCACGTCGGGCGCCAGCGCGGCACGTTGCGTTTTCAGCGGTAATGTCTTGGGGGCTCGAGCCATGGAGGCGATGATCCTTTCAGGGGGAACTGGCCACACTGTGCGGGATCAGGACGACGAGGTCAAAACGGAACTGGAGCCGAATACAAAAACGGCCCGGCGAATGAGCCGGGCCGTCGGGTGCGACTGTAAAATCCTCAGGCCTGCTGGACCGCGCTCAGTTCCCAGTCGCGCGGCTTGCCGTTCACGGGACGGCGGAAGGTCCACACTTCCGTTGATTCCGAAGGTTCAGCAGCGCTGCCCGAGACCACACGTCCACTGGCGATATCGACCATTCGGTCGATCAACGAGAACCGCATGGCCACCGACGCATATTCGGTCTGGCCTTCACGCCAAGCCTCTGACAGATCGCCCTGCAACAGCACGGGATTGCTGATTTCGTTGCGCACACCCTTTTTGGTGTTCGTCGCGAGATCACCAGCGAAGTACGACAGCATTTCCGGCGTCACGCGATCGCCCAGGGACTTCGTATCGGCCCGTCCATAGGCAAGTTGAATTTCGGCCAGCAGACGCTCGAACGCGTTGAAGTCTTCGGGACTTATCTGCAGCGCTGCCGAACTCGACCCGGTCGCGCTGGCGGATGCGCGATAGGCGTTGGCGTTGATCGGTTGCCGAGGCACCATACCTGATGCGGCCTGCGCCATCGCCGGACGGCCACCTGTCCGATTGCGGTACCAGTTGTAGGCGAGGAACGCCAAGCCGCCGATCAAAGCTGCTTGCAGGACAAAGCCAAGCACGTTCGCAAGAGCGCCAACGCCGAAAATACTGGCCAAGCCAGCCCCGATCAAGCCACCCAGCAACAGCCCGCGCATGCCGCCGAACATCGACGGACGCGCCGCTGACGCAGTCGCGGTCGCGGCGCTCACCCCCGGCTGCGTCACGGAGCGTTCGACTGGAGCTGCAGCCTTGGGCGCCGTGCTGGTTGCGGGCGGCGCTGAAAACGTGCGGCTGCCACGACTGCCGAGACTGGTGCCACCGCCGACCTTGGCGGCTGCGACATCGGCGAGGGCGAGGCTACCGGCTGCGACGCCTGCCAGCATCACGAACACGCGCCAGAACGTCGAATTTTGGAACATTAGAGGAACCTCTGAGCCATTTCGTCACGCGAAGATGTTCGCACGAACGCGCTGGGAACATGGGGGTACCGGTCGGAAACGTCCAGTAGCAACATCTCACTCGGTTATATTTTTGTTGCTGCTGGTGTGGCCTATTATGCGAGGGATGAGCGTTGATGGGTTGCTCCTGGTTGCCTAAACGGGCAGGCAAAGCCGACGCCGCGCGACCATACGACAACAAGGATAACCACAATGACCGGCACCTCTACAACTCGTGACCCACGGCTGGTTTATGCCTTCGGCGACGGGCGTGCCGACGGTTCGGCTGGCATGAAGACGTTGCTCGGCGGAAAGGGTGCCAATCTTGCCGAGATGAGTGCGCTGGGTCTTCCGGTGCCGCCGGGCTTTACCATCAGCACGGAGGTGTGCACGGCGTTCTACGCAAACGGCCGCAAATTTCCAGCGCACCTGGCAACGGAGGTCGACACGGCATTGACCGAGGTCGGGCGCGCGGTCGGGGCCGTGTTCGGTGACAGTGAGCGACCGCTGCTGGTGTCGGTACGATCGGGGGCACGCGCCTCTATGCCGGGGATGATGGACACGATTCTCAACCTGGGCCTCAACGACGTGACGGTCGAGGCGTTGGCCAAGAGCAGCGGTGACCGGCGCTTTGCCTACGACAGCTACCGGCGGTTCATTACCATGTATGCGGACGTTGTGCTCGGCGTCGATCACGGCGTGTTCGAGGATATTCTCGACAACCACAAAAACCTGTCCGGGCAGATGCTCGACACAGACCTGGGGCCCGACGATTGGCTCGACGTGATCGACGGCTACAAGGAGGCTGTGCAATCTTCGACGGGAGAGCCGTTTCCGCAGGAGACCCGCGCGCAGTTGTGGGGCGCCATTACCGCCGTATTCGGCTCCTGGCACAATGACCGCGCGATCAGCTATCGCCGCATGTACGATATTCCCGACGCCTGGGGCACGGCCGTGAATGTGCAGGCGATGGTGTTCGGCAACCGGGGTGAAACCTCCGCCACCGGCGTTGCGTTCACGCGCAATCCGTCCACCGGCGAGCATGCGATCTATGGCGAATTCCTGGTCAATGCGCAGGGCGAGGACGTGGTGGCTGGCATCCGCACGCCGCAGTCGCTGACGGAAGCCGCACGCCATGACTCAGGCGATACGCAGCCATCGCTGGAAACCTTGATGCCCGGCACCTTCAGCGAATTGAGCAGCATCTTCGCCAAGCTTGAGGCGCACTATCGCGACATGCAGGACATCGAATTCACCATCCAGGAAGGCAAACTCTGGATGTTGCAGACGCGCGCCGGCAAGCGCACTGCGAAGGCCGGCCTTAAGATTGCAGTCGATCTGGTGGCGGAGGGGGTGCTGGCACCGGAGGAGGCATTGCTGCGGCTCGATCCGGCGGGGTTGGACCAATTGTTACATCCGACCATCGATCCCAAAGCGCATAAAGTGCTTGTTACGCAGGGCCTGCCGGCGTCGCCGGGGGCAGCATCGGGCGAGATCGTATTCGACAGCGCCGAGGCGAAGGCGCGCAAAGCGGCTGGTCACGCGGTCATACTGGTACGCACAGAGACCAGTCCAGAGGATATCGAAGGCATGGCTGCGGCAGCGGGTATTCTGACCGCACGCGGTGGCATGACCTCGCATGCGGCGGTGGTCGCGCGGGGCATGGGCCGGCCATGCGTATGTGGTGCAGGCGCGCTGCGCATCGACGCCAAGGCCGGCACGATCACGGTGCAAGGCCGATTGCTGAAGCGCGGCGACATCATCACGATCGACGGGGCGACGGGTGAGGTGATCGAGGGGCGCGTCCGCATGCGCGAGCCGGAACTGAGCGGTGACTTCGGCACGGTGATGGGCTGGGCCGACGCGCATCGCCGGTTGGGCATACGCGCCAACGCGGACACGCCGCGCGACGCACAAGCCGCCAAGGACTTTGGCGCGGAGGGCATCGGGCTGTGTCGCACGGAGCATATGTTCTTCGAAAAGGATCGCATCCTCGCGGTGCGCGAAATGATCTGCGCCGACGACGAGGCGGGACGCCGCCGCGCGCTCACGAAAATCCTGCCGATGCAGCGTGCCGACTTCGTCAAGCTGTTCGAAATCATGGCGGGCCTGCCGGTGACGATCCGTCTGCTAGATCCGCCATTGCACGAGTTTCTGCCGCATGAGTCGGACGAGATGGAGGCTGTCGCCGGCCAACTGGGCGTGCCCGTTGCCAAGCTGCGGGCGCGGGTCGCCGAC
>JANXYD010000318.1 GCA_025350265.1 Hyphomicrobiaceae bacterium
CCATGCCGATCTCCCAAAACAAAAAGAGCGGATCCGAAGGATCCACTCCCAGAGTTGAGATGATCATGAGCACCCTCAACTTAGTGCCTGCCGCATTTTAATTCAAGCAAAAAAACAACATTTTGTGATCGCACTGCAGCGATCGGCTAACGCTGCAAGCGATAGACCCAAACACGCAGACGCTGACCTGCAACGGAGGCGGTCGCCATCCCTAATTTCTATAATCCGGTCCGGTCCGCAAAAATGCCAGTCCGCGACGCAAATTCAATCGGGCAGCGCCGCTATGCTGAAACAAGAGGCACCAGTGTCTCCAGCGCTAGATTTGCGCCGCAGATGAGCACGCCGACCCGCTCACCTGGCGCAGGCTTGTAGGCGCCCGCCTGAAGCGCTGCCAATGCGGCCGCGCCCCCCGGTTCGGCCGCAATGCGAAAATCACGCCACAACGTACGCTGGGCATCCACGATTGCCGCATCGGCGATTAACACAACCCGCTCGACCGATGTATCGGCGATCGCGACCGCCAATGACCCGGCGCGCTTGGCACCCAGGCTGTCGGCTGCGATCGAATTGACCTCCACATCCACCGGCTTACCGGCCCGCATCGCCGCGTGCAGCGCGCACGATCCCTCCGGCTCCACGCCCACTACCTGCACACTACCGCGCCACCACGCAGCCAGTCCCGCGATCAGGCCGCCCCCACCCACTGCCACCAGTACCGTATCCAACTCTGCGTCCGCCTGCGCGTCCCACTCGAGTGCCACGGTGCCTTGGCCGGCGATCGTCGCCACGCTGTCGTAGGCATGCACATCGAGTGCGCCTGTTGCGGCAACGAACGCCGAGCACGCGGCGAGCGCATCGTCATAACGTGCGCCGCCGATACGAATGTCCGCCCCCGCTGCCCTGATGGCGGCGACCTTGGCCGGCGAGGCGATTTCCGGCACGAAGATGGTGGCGGCAATGCCCCGCGCCTTGGCTGCAAGCGCCACCGCAACCCCGTGATTGCCGCCGGATGCAGCCGCTACGCCTGCCTTGGGTGGGGGCTGCGACAGCAGATTGTTGAAGGCTCCGCGCGTTTTAAACGAGCCGCCAAGTTGCAGATATTCCAGCTTCAGCGTCACTCCCGGTGCATACGCGAGCAACGGCGTACGCCTGATGTAGGGCCGTATGCGCTGCTCGGCGCGTTCAATTTCGGCGACACTGACGCGCTTCATGGTGCCCTCGAGCGTAATCTGTTGAGCGTTTTTAAATGCGTTGGAATATCAAATAGCAACTGCTTCGACCTTCGCGCACGGCCTTGGCTTCATAGCGGGTTTGCGGCCAGTCGTCGGGGCGCACACGCCAATCGTCGGCTGTTTCCGCTAGCCAGCGCAGGCGTGGTTCGTTCTGTGCCGCCATCAACATGGTGCGGGCATAATCCGCGATGTCCGTTCCCAGCCGTAAATGTCCGCCCGGCCGCAGCACCCGCGCCAGTGCCGCCAGCAGCGTCGTATTCACCAGCCGTCGCTTCTGATGTTTCCTTTTGGGCCAAGGGTCCGGAAATAGCACGAACGCGCGTGCAATCGAGCCCGCCGGCAGCCAGCGCAGCACGTCACGCGCGTCGTCGGCGTGCACCCGTACATTCTGCAGCTTTTGCGCCTCGATCGCGGCCAGTACCTTGATCACGCCGTCGCGAAATGGCTCGCATCCGATGATGCCGACGCCCGTATTATGCGTAGCTTGCCAGACCAGATGCTCGCCACCGCCGAAGCCGATCTCGAGCCAGATTTCCGACACGGGCGATGCCAAACTCGGATTTTTGAACAGCGCCGCGGGATAGGCCGGAGCCTGATGCGAAAGGTCGAGCGCGCAAGTTGGCAACACGCTGTCCCAAAGCATCGCCTGCCGCGCGCTCATCGAGCGGCCGGTTCGACGTCCGAACGATCTGAGTTCAAGGCTGTCGGCTGGATCGTCCGGAGCGTCGTTCATGCCCAGCATGATCCTGATGAATGTTCCGAAATGACAACGGCCGCCTCAATCGGGCGGCCGTTTCGCGTTCTTATCGCATGTGCCCGCGTTTCAGCCGACCGCCTTCTTGATCTTCTCGGCGAGGTCGGTCTTCTCCCACGAGAAACCGCCGTCCGCCTCAGGCTGGCGGCCGAAATGGCCATAAGCGGCCGTGCGCTGATAAATCGGCTTGTTCAATTGCAGCATGCGGCGAATGTTGGTTGGACGCATCGGAAACAACTCCGACAACACTTTTTCCAGCGTCGCGTCGAGCTCCGGGCCATGCTTGCTGGTGCCCTGGGTATCTACCAGCAACGACATCGGCTCCGGGCGTCCGATGGCGTAGGCCACCTGGATCATGCAACGCTCGGCCAGACCCGATGCAACCACGTTTTTGGCCAGATAGCGCGCCGCATATGCAGCCGAACGATCGACCTTTGTCGGGTCTTTGCCCGAGAACGCGCCACCGCCGTGCGGCGCATAACCGCCGTAGGTGTCGACGATGATCTTGCGTCCCGTCAGCCCGCAATCGCCATCCGGCCCGCCAACCACGAAATTACCCGTCGGATTGACGAGAAAGTCGGCACCGCTTTTTGGCATCCAGCCCTTCGGCAAGCACGAGGTGACGGCATCGCCGATCATTTCGCGCACCATTTCCGGTGTGTAGTCGCGACCTTTGCCGTTGGCTTTGGCGTGCTGGGTCGAAACCACCACCTTGGCGCAGCCGACGGCCTTGCCGTCCTCATAGCGCACCGACACTTGGCTCTTGGCGTCCGGCAACAAATCGCCGAGCTTGCCCGACCGCCGTCCCTCTGACAGCACCTTCAGGATCTTGTGCGAGAAGTAGATCGGAGCGGGCATGAACGAGCCCTTTTCGTAAACTTCGCTCTCAGTGCAGGCGAAGCCAAACATCATGCCCTGGTCGCCGGCACCTTCTTCGCCCTGGCGCTCATCGACGCCCATCGCGATGTCGGCGGATTGACCGTGCAACAATACTTCGACGTCCGCGCCGTTGAACGAGAACCCGACCTGATCGTAGCCGATATCCTTGATGACGCCGCGCGCGATTTCCGTGATCAACTCGCGATTGACCACCCACTCGTTCTGGCCGACGAACTGATGGCTGTCGAACTTATGGAAAAACGGGGCCTGCCCGCGACCCTCACCGGCGATGACGACCTTGTTGGTAGTGACCAGTGTTTCGCAGCCGAGACGCGTATTGACGGCGCTGTTGTCGGAAATTCCGAGCTTGGCGTCGTTCGTCAGGAATGCATCCAGGATCGCGTCGGAGATCTGGTCGGCAACCTTGTCCGGATGCCCTTCGGAAACCGATTCACTCGTAAACAGAAAAGACTTGCGCGCCACAGTCGTCCTCGCGATCGTTACATGACTTTCGCGCGGTTCTGGCAAGGATTGCTTGGCCGGTCAAGATGCGGAGCAACGGCGTGCGCGTCTGTGTGTCCGTGATGGTTGCCGGCGCTACCGAGCCCGTAACGTTATCTTGGCGCCGCTCGTGGAGCGGATGGAAGGCAACCATCAGATTGCCCCGTCGCAAACAAAACACCAATGCGGATGACTTGATCGCAACGGATCAACGCACCTTGATCTCTTGATTGTCGGCGGCCAGCGAACGTACCAGGTCCACGATCGAGCGCCGCACCTTGATGCAAACGTCCCTGATCAAGAAAATGCTGACCTACGATTTGGCCCGCCAGCAGGGCCTCCATACCGAGCGGCTCGCCTGGGATGCGTTCCGCGTCCCGATCGTTACCACGACAGCCGCGCGCATCGTGCCACGCTCAAAATCCTCAACGATCCGAAGAAGC
>JANXYD010000337.1 GCA_025350265.1 Hyphomicrobiaceae bacterium
CGCCTTGAAGACCGGCGTAAAAGCCGCTCCAATTGACTGGTCCGCTAACGGCGGAGGACGCAAGGTCGCCTGCGACGGCAGACGTCGCCACGCCGACAAACAAACCCGCGATGGCGAGGATTTTGTAAGGTGTCATCTATAACCTCTGTTTTGGTAATAAATCAAAGCACTGAATATCGCGTAATCGGATTCGCGAGTTCCCGCAGTTTTGATGCATGAAGGCCACGATCATTTTTTAACTGGCATGTAAAATTGCAACTCAATTGCGAGCCCTGACTTTGTCCAAGGGCTACGATTTCGAGCGCGCAGCCGGCGGATGACGCAAGACAGCAACGAAAAATGCACCCGACCGTTTTGGATCGGATGCATTATCTCGGTTCCAGTATCTGTGATTTATTTCAGCGGTACTGCAGCCGAATGATCGACTGCAAAGTCGAGTTGATAGTTTAATCGCACGCCGACAAAATCAGCCTGCGCACGCGAATTGAATGTCGATATGAGTTCGGTCGGGACGCCGCCTAAAGTAATCGTGCCGCTGGCTTCCTTGGCGCGGAGATCGACACGTGTATAATCGATGCCGAGGGTCCAGTTCGGCCTGATGCGCCATTCGAGACCGCCACCGAGCGCATACCCACCATGATAGGTGCCATGGTCGAGGTCGATTGCTGCCGGGGTATCGCTGCATGGCGGGCAATCGGCGCGAAATTTGGTTGTGCCGCCAGCATAGCCAGCCTTGATATAAGCCAGCACATTGTCTCTGACGTAGCCCAGGCGGCCGACCACCGTATGCACCGAAGTCAAAGACATCCGTTCGCTGACGGCATCGTCGTAAAGGCTGATATGGTGACGGATGTCCGCTCCGACGAGCGAGGCTTCCACGCCATAAACAAAGTTGCCGCGTTGCCGCTGATAGCCGATCTGGCCACCGCCGAAAACTCCGGACGGCGCAAACCTGGAGCGATCTCCAGGCGTGACTGTGAAAAAGTTGAGATCGTCGGTTTCGGTGGCGTAACCCTTGCCGCTTGCAAGCCCACCTTGCAGGCCGGCGTAAAAGCCGGTCCAGTTGACAGGACCGATCGCTGCGGGGGCGGCGAAGTCGCCGGCGATGGCTGACGACGCGACGCTGAACAAAATGCCTGCGAAAGCGAGGCTCTTATTAAGTGTCATTGATGACCTCTGTCATAGTCTGGAATGGATCTACTTTGGGTCACCTAATCGGATTCGCGGTTACGCACAGTTATGATGCATAAAGCCCATGATCATTTTTCAATGGATGTGCAAAATTGCCACTGAGTTGCTTGCCTGGGTCAATAGAGTATGTCTTGCCGCTGGCGATTTTCGATTCAAGCCGAACGTGATACTATGTCTGCATCGACGCCATAGAGATTTCAGCCGCAGTTACTCTGGACCACAGCATGGGTGACCGATACGATCGCGACCGGGAAGCGCGCCGCAAGCGCAACGGCCAGGTCATGCCGCCGGAGCCGATCCTGACCTGGGGCATCGGCGACGTGTCGAAGCTCGGCCACAACGGCGGCCCGCCGCTGGACGAGGAGCCTGGCTATCTCTGGCGCAAATATCGCTGGACCAAGGCCTACAACGAAGCCTGGAAGCCGCCGTCGATGGCGATCCTGAAATTTCGCGTGGCACGGGCTGCGGCTGCCGGCCTCAGCTATCACGACTACATGCTGGAACTGCTCGACAGCGGCCGGCACCTGCAGAAAGACGATGTCGAGAAAAAGCGACGCACGCCGGCCAAGCCGACGCCGCTGGGCGCGCCGCATACGGGCGGGAAAAAGCCGTGAACGTCGCAGCACATGTCAGTACGTCGCGCGACCGCCGGAGATGTCGAGGACCTGGCCGGTCGTGAACGAGCAATCGGCGGAGGCGGCGAAGGCAACGAGAGCTGCGATTTCATCGACCGTGACGAAGCGCGCGCGGGGGATTTTCGACAGCATGTAGTCGATATGCTGCTGGGTCATCTGATCGAAGATGGCGGTTTTGGCGGCTGCGGGCGCGATGGCGTTGACGGAGATGTCGTAGGCGGCCAGTTCCTTGCCGAGCGATTTGGTGAGACCGATGACGGCTGCTTTGGAGGCTGAATAGGCGGAGGCATTGGGATTGCCCTCCTTGCCCGCCACCGACGCGATGGTGACGATGCGGCCGTAGTTCTGCGCAATCATGCCAGGCACCAGTGCGCCGCAACAGTTGAACGGTCCCTCGACGTTGACGGCGAAAACCTTTTGCCAGTCGCCGAGCTGCAATTCCCACACCGGCCCGTTCGGACCGGTAATGCCGGCGTTGTTGACGAGGATGTCGATCCTTCCGAAAGCTTTGACCGTTGCGTCGCGGGCAGCGGCTACCGACTGCACCGAGGTCACGTCGCAACCCACGGCCAGCACATTTTTTCCGAGTGCTGCTGCCGTTTTTTCGGCCAGTGCCGCGTCGTGATCCCAGATCGCGATTTTGGCGCCAGAAGCGAGGAAGCGCTCGGTCACGGCGCGGCCGATGCCCTGTGCCCCGCCGGTGACGACCGCGAAGCGGCCTGCGAGATCGATCGAATTGGCCATGCGTGAGTCATCCTTTGGGGGGCTCGGAAAGCGTCTCATACCGACAAGCGAGAAGATGACCGGTGAAGCAACACACCCTCATCCGCCCTTCGGGCACCTTCGCCCCGAGGGGAGAAGACACCTCCACACGGTTCGGCGGGTTGGTCCTCGCCCCTTGGGGAGAGGATGTCCGAAGGACAGGTGAGGGGGACTTTGGCAGAGGTCGTTCTTTTCGCTGGTTGGTATCAGTTGGCGGCAGAATATCGCTTCGGGCACGAAACACAACGCATCATAAAACCCGATGCGGTTGTCGTGTTTTAATGATTTTTGCCACGCCGTACGTTCCGCTACCACTTGGCGATACGACGGTTGCGACGAGGATGCGCCCATGAATCTCGGCTTTTTCACCATGCCGATCCACCCGCTCGATAAGGACTGGCGCACGTCGTTGCGCGAGGACCGCGAGGCGTTCATTCTCGCCGACGAACTCGGCTTCACCGAGGGCTATGTCGGCGAACACGTTACAGATCAGGCCGAAAACATCACCTCGTGCGCGCTGTTCATTGCCACGCTGGTGGATGCGACCAAGCGCATCAAGCTCGGGACCGGTACCATCAACATGCCCAATGCGCACCCGGCGCAGGTGGCCGCCAACATGGCGATGCTCGATCATCTGCTCGACGGCCGGTTCATTTTCGGTATCAGTCCTGGCGGGCTGCTGTCGGACGCTGAGATTTTCGGCAACCTCGACGCCGACCGCAACGCGATGTTTCTTGAGGGTATCAATCACGTCATCGCGCTGTGGACCACCGAGCCGCCCTACAACTTGGCGGGCAAATACTGGTCGCTGACGACAGCGCGGCAGTTCATTCCGGAGATTGGACAAGGCATCGTGCCGAAGCCGCTGCAGCGCCCGCATCCGCCGATCGTCGTCACCGCCGTGGCACCGTTCTCGAAGGGGGTAACGGAAGCCGCGGCGCGTGGCTGGGATCCGATCTCGGCGAACTTCCTGCTGCCGCAGTGGGTGAAAAGTCACTGGCCAAAATACGTCGAAGGCTGCGAGCGCGGCAATCGCAAGGCTGATCCGGCCAACTGGCGGGTGGCCAAAAGCGTGTTCGTCGCCGACGACGATGCGACCGCGAAGGCCTATGCGATGGATGCCATGAGCCCGTATCGCGCCTATTATCAATCGCTCGCCACCAAGCTGATCAAGAACGGCCGCAGCGAACTGTTCAAGACATCGCGCGATATGCCCGACAGCGCAATCACCATCGATTACGTCATGGAGAAGCTGGTGATCTGGGGTTCGCCGCAGAAGGTGGCCGATGAGATACTGGCATTCCGCGAAGAGATCGGCGGTTTTGGCACGTTGCTCTATGCCGGACACGACTGGCGCGACCGCGGTCTTGCGCGACGCTCGATGGTTCTCGCCGCAGAGAAAGTGCTGCCGAAAGTCAATGCAGCGATCGGCAAGAAGATGGCCGCGGAGTAGGGGCTTTTGCTGGCGAACAGGTCAAGGTCCCGGACAGCCGCGCTCGTCTTTCGCGTCAACCGCGACGATGGAGCCGCGCGGAATCCGGGATGATGCGGTGGGTGGGTAGGCCATGCCTCATGTTCACCGTCATCCCGGCCGTAGTTGCGCTCTTGCCCGACGCAGAGCCGGGATCTGCCCCGGTCGAGTTGCTGGCGCTGAACTTTACGCCACAACCATCGGCATGTTCTCGCGGGCCGACCGGCAGATCGCTTCGAGGGTGGCGATGTTGTTGATCTTTTGGGCGTCGGTGAAGGGATATGCGGCGCTGCCTTCGCAGGCGGCGGCAAAGGCTTCGA
>JANXYD010000385.1 GCA_025350265.1 Hyphomicrobiaceae bacterium
CCGAAGCCGCCAAACCTTTGACGCCGCAGCGGGTTCGCCGTATGTACGGGCGGCGCGGCAATCCGATTCCGCAATTTTCCGCGTCACAGCCTTAAGCACAAACCCACGAGCCCCGCCGTGATCGAAGATTTTTATCGCATCAAGCGCTTGCCGCCCTACGTTTTCGCCGAAGTGAACCGGCTCAAAGCGGCGGCGCGAGCGCGGGGTGCCGATATCATCGATCTCGGCATGGGCAATCCCGATCTCGACGCGCCGCAGCACGTGCGCGACAAACTGATCGAGGCCGTGGCCAAGCCGAAGGTGGATCGCTACTCGGCGTCGAAGGGCATCCCCGGGTTGTTGCGCGCGCAGGCCGCCTATTACGACCGCCGCTTCGGCGTCAAGCTGAAGCCCGATACGCAGGTCATCGCCACGCTCGGTTCAAAGGAAGGCTTCGCCAACATGGCGCAGGCCATCACCGCACCCGGAGACGTGGTGCTGGTGCCCAACCCCAGCTATCCTATCCATGCGTTCGGCTTCCTGATGGCCGGTGGCGTGGTGCGTTCCGTGCCGGCCGAGCCGACGCCGGCGTTCTTCCCGGCGCTTGAACGCGCGCTGACGCATTCCATCCCCAAGCCCATCGCGCTGGTGGTGTGCTATCCGGCCAACCCGACGGCGCACGTGGCGTCGCTGGATTTTTATCGCGATCTCGTGCAGTTCGCCAAGAAGCACAGTATCATGCTGCTGTCCGATCTCGCCTATGCCGAAGTCTATTTCGACGACAAAAACCCGCCGCCGTCGCTGTTGCAGATCCCCGGCGCGATGGACGTCGCCGTCGAGTTTTCGTCGCTGTCGAAGACGTTTTCGATGGCCGGCTGGCGCATGGGCTTTGCGGTCGGCAACGAGCGCATGCTGGCGGCGCTCAGCCGCGTCAAATCGTATCTCGACTATGGCGCGTTCACACCCATCCAGGTGGCGGCGACGGCGGCACTCAACGGCCCCACCGATTGCATCGACGAGATGCGCGCCACTTACAAGAAGCGCCGCGACGTGCTGATCGAAAGCTTCACCCATGCCGGCTGGGTGTTCGAACCGCCGCAGGCCTCAATGTTTGCCTGGGTGAAAATTCCGGAACCCTACGCCAAGCTCGGCAGCCTTGAGTTTTCGAAGATCCTGGTCGACAAGGCGGAAGTGGCTGTCGCGCCCGGCATCGGTTTCGGTGAGCATGGCGACGAATATGTGCGCATCGCGCTAGTGGAAAATGAGCACCGCATCCGCCAGGCAGCCCGCAACCTGAAAAAGTTCTTCGGTGGCGGCACTGACAGCCTGCACAACGTTATCCCGTTGGCAAAGCAGGCGTAGCGCGGGACTGCTCGTTCAATCGGCGCAGTCGACGTGCCGAATTTGTCACGCGGCAAATTCAATGGCCGTGCGGAGCGGTCAAGGTGTCGATGACGTCTTGACCGCGAATTTTGGGCGAGCCACGATTGTGGCACGTCGAAACGGACTTTTGGGGGGAACCCAAATTTGTCGGCGGTCACAGAATGGCCGAGACTGTTGTGCATGGCCTTGTTTAGGCAATAGTTAGGGCTTGCAAGTCATCATGCTGTACTTTGTCATCAATCTTGCCCGATCGCCGGACCGACTTGCCTACATGCAGGCGCAGGCCGATAAATTGGGCCTTGATCTCGAACGCATCGATGCCGTCGACGGTGCTCGTGTGCCCGAATGGCTCGAGAAAGAGTTCGTGGGCACACCGCTGCTGCCGGGCGAAATCGGTTGCTACGCAAGTCATCTGGTGGCAGCCAAAGCGATCGTCGACCGTTCGCTGCCCTTCGCCATCGTGTCTGAAGATGACGTTCCGCTTGCGGATGACTTCAAGGATGTCGTGCGCTCGGCAATCGCGGCTGCCCCTCCAGGGTGGGATTTCATCCATCTGACAGAGTACAATCTGCGCACGCTTGTCGGGGTGGCTGATTTGCACAACGGGCATCGGCTGGTTCGTTATACGCGGCTGCCGAAAAACACCGTGGCGTACGCCATCTCGAATGCCGGTGCCAAAAAGTGGTTGAAACCCACTGCACGTGTGCGACCGAGCGATGTCGACGTGCGTTATGCGTGGCTGTTCAATCTCAATATCATCGGCGTCTATCCGCCGGTCGCGACGCGAACCGCAGGCTTCGTTTCGGATATCGACAAAACCTCTGCGGCACGCGGGCGTCCCAGCAAACGCAACTGGGCACCAAGCCCGCTGTCGCGTTTGTACGGCGGATTCTGGCAGGTTTATAAACTCGGCATCCGCAATTCGGTCGTCGGGCAGTCGCTCAATTTCGTCAATTGGCTGCGCGAGCATCACGGCACCAAACATCCCGTACCCATCATTTGAGCCCATCATTTGAGCGGCTTGGCGGAATTGGAATTGCGCCTTACACTTTTGGTCGCCCGTCCAACACCAGCTTCAGGCACGCCTCATGCGCACACTTACGATCGGCGACGTTACGATCACCTCGATCATCGAGCGCGACGGTCCCTGGCGCACACCGCAGGCGATGTTTCCGGCCTACGATGCGGCCGTGGGTGCCGATCACTTGAAGTCGCTGGCGCCGGAAGTGTTTGATCCCGTCACCGGGCAGATGGTGATCACCTACCAGACGTTCGTGGTCCGCACGCCGCGCCATACCGTGCTGGTCGACACCTGCACCGGCGATCACAAGGGCTATCCCGCGCCGATGGATTTCGACAAGCAGCCGTGGCTGGATAACTTTGCCAAGGCGGGGCTGTCGTTCGAGGCGATCACGCACGTATTCTGCACGCACCTGCATATCGACCATTGCGGCTGGAACACGGTGCTGCGTGACGGCCGCTGGGTGCCGACGTTCCCCAACGCCAGGTACATTTTCCATAAGGACGAATACGCGGCCTGGGAAGCGCTGACCAAATCCGGCAAGACGCCGCCCGGTAACGTCTGGACCTACAACTGTCTGCCGATCGTGGAAGCCGGACAGGCGCTGCTGGTCGACGACACGTACGCGCTCGATGAGACGTTTACGCTGATCCCGACGCCGGGGCACAGTCCCTGCCATTGCTGCGTCGACATCCGCTCGAAAGGCCAGCGCGCCATCGTCACCGGCGATCTCATGCATCATGCGCTGCAGGTGCGCGTGCCGGAACTCTATACCATTTTCGATACCGATACGGCGGCGGGCATCGCGTCCCGCCGCAAGTTCTTCGAGAGTGTCGCCGATACGCCGGCCGTCGTGCTGCCGGTGCATTTTCCGAGCCCGACCGCCGGGTTGATCACGACGCTGGGCAAGGGCTTTGACTACCGGTTTGTACGGTAGGCCTCCCAAATCAGTCAGTCACGACAAGCGGGATTTGTGCTTGTTTTGCAATTACCACGTGCCGAGCTATCGAAAAGCGGCGGTAAGTGCCGTCACATTCCACAAATCGTGGCGCGGTTGGGCACCGTGTCCCCTTACATTGTGAGGGGCTTTGGCAAACCTGCGGCCCTGATCTCGTTTTCTACCAGCACATCCTCGGGCACGTCGGCTTCCGCCGCTGTCTCCCGGTTGAGATGCGCTTGCATCCGCTCAACGTCGAGCGCGCCTTCCCAGCGTGCGACCACGATTGTGGCAACGCCGTTGCCAATCAGGTTGGTGAGCGCGCGCGCCTCCGACATGAAGCGATCGACGCCAAGTATCAGCGCGATGCTGGCGACAGGGATGGTCCCCACTGAGGCTAAGGTCGCAGCCAGCACAATGAAGCCGGACCCCGTCACGCCGGCGGCACCCTTCGAGGTTAAAAGCAATACGCCGAGAATGCCGAGTTGTTGGAGAAGGGACAAATCGGTGTTGGTTGCTTGCGCCAGGAATAGCGCCGCCATCGTCAAATAGATGCAGGTGCCATCCAAGTTGAACGAATACCCGGTCGGGATCACCAAGCCGACGACCGATTTTTCGCAGCCGAGGTTTTCCATCTTTGCGATCATGCGCGGCAGCACCGACTCCGAAGAGGAAGTGCCGAGAACGATCAACAGCTCTTCCTTGATGTAGCGGATGAACTTGAAGATATTGAAGCCGGCGAGCCAAGCGACCGTGCCGAGAATGCCAAAGATGAAAATCAAGCAGGTCGCGTAGAACGACGCCATCAGCATGCCGAGCGACATCAAGGTCGTTATGCCGTACTTGCCGATGGTGAACGCCATCGCGCCGAAAGCGCCGATCGGCGCAAACAACATGATGATGCGAACGACGCCGAAGAGGGCATGAGACGCCTGGTCGATAATTCCTACAAGAGCCCGGCCACGCTCCCCCAGTGCCTGGAGGCCTACTGCAAAAAGAACGGCGAAGAACAGCACCTGCAAGATCTCACCTTCGGCGAACGCGCCGACCACCGTATTGGGGATGATGTGCATCAGGGTGTCGAGGACGCCTTGCTCTTTCGCCTTTGCGACGAAGACCGCGATCGACTTGGTATCGATCAGCTTGGCGTCGACGTTCATGCCGGTGCCGGGATGCAGCGTATTTACGACCACAAGTCCGATGAGCAATGCGAGCGTCGTGAGCACCTCGAAATAGAGCAGGGCCTTGACACCAACGCGCCCAACTTTCTTTAAATCCTGCATGCTGGCGATGCCATGCACCACCGTGCAGAAAATGATTGGTGCGATCACCATCTTGATCATTTTGATGAAAACATCGCCCAGAGGTTTCATCGCCTCTGCCCAACCCAACGGTAGAACCACCAGCGAGCGTAGGGCCTCCGGCACAACCTTGATGTCGGAGGGCGACATCACGCCAAGCACGACACCGGCAAAAATTGCGAGCAGGACCTTGAAGTAGAGACTTTTGAAGAATGGCTGATGGGCTGCGGTTTGCGTGTTCACGGAGGTTGCCTCCCCAAGGCGACTTTCTATTCTCGGCCGATTGCTAGCAGGCCTTCGATTGGTTGCACAATACGGCAGGCGACGTCCCGGTCAACGTCGACGACGGCGAGCGCCCGAAGGGGCGCGCATTCCAGCCGGTTTGATTGAGATCGAGTAACACTGCACAGCCTCCGCGCCACACTCTCGCAGCGAGAGTTTCGGCGCGTCCACTCATTTCCGCAAGGGGGTGCCCCGAACACGAGCCAATGGCAGACGAGCCAATGGCGGGCCGCTTACGCTTTTCGTCGGCGTCGCACCACGCGCCCGTCCGCCGTCGGTACGCCATCCTGCAATTCAGCTTGACCGCTCGGAGGCGATCTCATCAACTGTATCAGCTCATTCCGCGCACCCCCGGCGCAGTCGCACGCCGCAACTTATCCGAGGCCCTCCGATGACCAACGTCACTTCCGCGACCGACGCCGACGGCATCGCCGTCATCACCTGGGACATGCCGGGCCGCAGCATGAACGTGATATCTGCCGACAACGATCGCGAGTTCAAGACGGCGTGCCTGGCTGCCATCGCCGACAAGACCGTCAAGGGCGTGGTGATCACGTCGGCCAAAGCAGCCTTCATCGCCGGCGCGGACCTGTCGATGATGGAGGGTATTTCAGCTGGTGCCGGGCTGACAAAAGAGCAGCAGGGCAAGGCGATCTTTGATTTTTTCAACGACAACGCCAAGTTCTCGCGCGTCGTCGAAAAGAGCGGCAAGCCGTTTGTCGCCGCCATCAACGGCACCGCGCTGGGTGGTGGCTTTGAAATCTGCATGATGTGCCACCATCGCGTCGTCGCGGATGATCCGGGTATTCAGATCGGGCAGCCGGAAGTGAAGGTGGGCCTGCTGCCGGGGGGCGGCGGCACGCAGCGCATGCCGCGTCTGATTGGTGCGATGGCGGCGCTGCCGCTGCTGTTGGAAGGCAAATCGCTCGATCCGCAGGCGGCGCTGAAGGCCGGGCTGGTGCATAAAGTGGTGCCGAAGACCGAGCTGCTGCGGGAAGCCAAGGCGTACATTCTGGGTGGCGGCAAGGCGGTGCAGCCGTGGGATGAGAAGGGCTATAAAATTCCCGGCGGCACGCCTTACGACGGCGCAGCGCGGCAGGCGTTTCCGATGGGCAATGCGCTGTTGCATTCCAAGACGCTCGGGAATTATCCAGCACCCCCTGCGATCATGTCGTGCGTGTATGAAGGCCTGCAGGTGCCGATCGACGCCGGCCTCCGCATCGAGGCGCGCTACATGGCTGAGCTGATGATGAACCCTGCGTCGCGCAACATGATCCGCTCGCTGTTCATCAACATGCAGCGCGCCGCCAAGCTCGCTTCGCGGCCGAAGGACGTGCCGGAAGCCAAACTAAAGAAAATCGCCGTGCTCGGCGCGGGCATGATGGGTGCCGGCATCGCCTACGTCTCGGCGCAGGCTGGGCTCGATGTGGTGCTGATCGACAGCACGGATGCGGCGGCGCAGAAAGGCAAGGCCTATTCCGCTGGTTTGCTCGACGCTGCTATCGCCAAGGGCCGTTCGACGCCGGAAAAGAAGGCGGCACTGCTGGCGCGGATCACGCCGACCACGTCGTACGCCGGCCTCGCCGATTGCGATCTAGTCATCGAAGCGGTGTTTGAGGATCGCGCCATCAAGGCGGATGTGACAAAGCTGGCGGAGGCTGTGCTGCCGTCCTCGGCGATCTTTGCTTCGAACACGTCGACGTTGCCGATCACGGGGCTGGCCGAAGCCTCTCGCGCCGCCACTAAATTTATCGGCGTGCATTTCTTCTCGCCGGTCGACAAGATGCAGCTGGTCGAGATCATTCGCGGCAAGGCCACGTCGAACACGACGCTGGCCGTGGCGATGGATTACGTCAAGCGCATCCGCAAGACGCCGATCGTCGTCAACGACAGTCGTGGCTTCTATACCAGCCGCGTGTTCGCCACCTACACCAACGAAGGCATCATGATGCTGGCCGAAGGCATCACGCCCGCGCTGATCGAGAATGCCGGACGCATGACGGGCATGCCGATGGCCCCGCTGGCGCTCGGCGACGAAGTGGCTATCGATCTGATGTACAAGGTGGGCCGGCAGACGCAGAAGGATTTAGGCGACGCCTATCGCGTCACGCCCGCGCACGAGATCATCGACAAGATGGTCAACGAGTTCGGCCGCCTCGGCAAGAAAGCCGGCAAGGGCTTTTATGAGTATCCAGAAGGCGAGAAGAAGCGGCTGTGGTCAGGGCTGTCGAAGTTTGCCAAGCCCATGGCACTGCAGCCTGATGTCGACGAACTCAAGACCCGCTTCCTCTACATCCAGGCGCTGGAAGCGGCGCGCTGTTACGAGGAAAAGGTCGTTACCGCGCCTGAAGATGCCGATATCGGCGCGATCCTCGGCTGGGGCTTTGCGCCATGGAGCGGCGGACCGCTGTCGTTGATCGACACGGTGGGGCCGGCGGAGTTCGTCGCGCGCTGCGATCTGCTCGCGCAACGCTTCGGGCAGCGGTTCAGCCCGCCATCCCTATTGCGGCAAATGGCTGCCAGCGGCCGGCGTTTCTATGACACAGGGGATGCCAAGGCAGCTTGAGTGAAGTTTTCCATCACGCCGACGCCTGCGCTTTTGGTGGCGGTGTCGGGCCGGAAGCTCCCTCTCTCCGTTGTTGTTCGCAACCGGTCGGGGTGAGGGGCGATCGCTTGTTCACGGGCTCGGTGGGAATGCAACACATGCCGAGAACGAATGGTAAGCTGTGCGTAGCCGTCCTTACTCTAATTTCTCACCGACCTTACCGATCGCATGCACGGCCTTGATCAACCGGTCGCTGTCGGTTTCGATGAACTTCGCGAAGTCGGGCGAGTCCAAGTAGGCTGGGGGGCTGCCCACGCTAGCAAATATTCGCGTCACATTCGGATCAACCATGACTTGGCCCATTGCTACCCTGAGGCGATCCACGATGGATTTGGGCGTGCCGAGCGGGGCGAACAGGCCAGCCCAGATGTAGTATTCGACATCTGGAAAGCCGATCTCCCTGAAGGTCGGCACGTTCGGGAAGGCCTCGACCCGCTCTGCGCCAAAGGATGCGAGTGTGCGGATGTTGCCAGCCAATTCTTGAGGCTTGGCCGTGGCGGGCGCCGCTGCGAGAGCATCGATTTGGCCGGCGATGACATCATTCATGGCGGGGCCGGCGCCGCGATAGGCCACATGGGTGAGTTTGATGCCGGCAGCATGGCTCAGCATCTCCATGGGCACGTGCGTCGTGCCATAGAACCCGGACGACGCGTACGTAATTTTACCCGGCCGTGCCTTTGCGTCCGCAATGAAATCCTGCACCGTCTTGTGCGGCTGGGCTTTGTGAACCGACAGGACCGCAGGATCGGCAAGCACCCGCGCGATCGGGATTAACTGATCAACCGTGTATTGCGGCGTCATTCCGAACAGTTTCTGCGCTTCGGGCAATACCGCAAGCGACGACAGCGTCATCAGCAGCTTGTATCCGTCAGGCACAGCTCGGGCGACGAACGCGTTGCCGATTGCTCCGCCGGCGCCGGGACGATTTTCGATCGTGACCGCAACGCCGAGAATGCCTCGCAGTGCCTCAGCCACGGGGCGGGCCGCAAAATCTGCTTGCCCGCCAGGTGGAAACGGCACGACTAATGTGATGCCGTGGGCGGGCCAGACGTCTTCCGCCCACGCGTTTGTAACCACACCGTCAAAACCGCAGCGCGTGGCAATGACTGAGGTTGTCACCGCATTCAAGAAGCTTCGGCGATTCATGGATTTCCCCCGCAGCATTCCGGTGCTGGCGCAATCGTCGCACAGCTAGAGCAACTATTGAGACCTTCTACCCGCACTTCGCAATGGACGATCACAGAACCGGAATGGTTCGTGTATGCCGCGCGTGGCGGCAATAGAATTACCTCAGCAAGATCTTCACTGAACCACACGTCCAGCCCGACTTCTGTCGTCGGCCCGAGGCTGCCCATCGAGGGTGGGCTGACCGTCGCCAGGACGCGACCGTGGGGCACTCTGATGACCGGAAGCGGGCCTCGCTCACACTGCGGTCATGACGGAAATGGCTGAGCGTTTGCTGTGTGCCACTTCCGAAAGTCGATCGTTTTGACGTCCAGGTTTCACTTGATGACTTCGTAGTTACCATTCTTTACGGTCAGCAGCACGCGGGCGCGGTCGTCGACGCCATAGCGATTAGTCGCGGTGAAATTGAACACGCCCTGACTGGCGGCGATTTCTCTTTCTGAAAGTAACGCTTCCCGCAGCGCCTCGCGGAACTCCTGCGTGCCCGGCTTGGCTTTTTTCAGCGCCACCGGCACGATCCGCTCCATGACTTTCACGGCGTCGAACAGATGCGCGCCGAACTGCGTCCGGCTGTCCTTGCCGTACTTGGCCTCGTAGGCGTTGACGTAGACGAGTCCCGGCGCTTTCGTCAACGCACTGTCAGGCTGCGTCTCCGGCGACATCACCGGTCCCGATGCCATGATGACGCCCTCGGCCGATTTGCCGGCAACGCGGATGAAGTCGCGCGAGGCGGCGCCGTGCGTCTGGTATATGAGGCCCGTATAACCGCTGTCACGCAACGCCAACTGCGGCAGCGCGGCACCCGTGCCCGAGCCGCCCACGAGAACGGCGTCAGGCGCGGCAGCAATGAGTTTCAGCGTTTGCGCGGCGACGGACGTGTCGGCGCGACCATAGCGTTCCTCCGCAACCATTTTCAGGCCCATCGGTTCGGCAATCTTCTTGAACGCGTTGACCCACAGATCGCCCCAGCTATCGGCGAAGCCGATGAAGCCGATGGTTTTGACCTTCTGCGTGGCCATATGATCGAACAATGCCTTGGCCATCAGGTCCACGGGCTGCGGCATGACCACGGTCCACTTTTCGACGCCGGGCTGGATCGGGATCGGCCCCATGCCGAACTGCGGAATGCCGACTTCTTTCGCCACGTTCGCGACCGCCAGCGTCGCCGGCGTGTTGGACGAGCCGAACAGTACATCGACCTTGTCTTCGCTGATCAGTCGCCGTGCATTGGTGATCGCCGTGGTCGGATCGGCGGCATCGTCGAGCACAATGTATTTTACGGGTACGCCGCCCATCGTCTCCGGCATCAACGCCACCGAGTTTTTGATGGGAATGCCGAGCGCCGCCGCCGGTCCCGTCAGCGCCGCGGTGACGCCGATGCGAATTTCGTTGCGTGCGCCGTCCTGAGCCATGGCCTGTGCCGAAAGCGCAGCCACCAGCGCCGCAGCCGCCAAGCCATTAAATGTCCGCCTCGTTACCATGACGTGCCTCCCGGGCTTACGCTTTGTGCGTTTCAAAAATCGTTATAGCCCGAAACAATTGAGGCGGAAACAGCGTGTCGCATCGCGGTCGGCAGTTGGCTCGTTGTGCGTGTCGCCAGCACCCCCGGTTGCGCGCTCGCTGAGAGAGCACGCGCGGTCAAATACAATTGACCGGTCTTCCATTGCTTCAGCCGCGTCTATAGGCTGGACGGTCCACGCCAACTCCGACCCAGGAATTTGCACTATGGGCAGCCTTGTTCTGCTTGATCTGATGGGTGGCGTCGCTTTGCTCCTCTGGGGACTGCACATGGTGCAAAGCGGCGTTCTCCGTGCGCTCGGACCCGACCTGCAGCGCCTGCTTGCTAAGGCCCTTGCTAACCGCTTTCAAGCGTTTGCGGCTGGACTTGCTCTCACTACGTTGTTGCAAAGCAGCACCGCCGCAGCTCTTATGACGGCGTCGTTCGCGGGGCGGGGGCTGATAGACTTGGTGCCTTCGCTCGCAATTATGCTTGGCGCCAACGTGGGAACGACCCTGATTGTGCAGGCGCTTTCCTTCAACATCGCCGCGCTCGCTCCATTTTTGATTGTTATCGGCGTCGGTGCTTTTCGGGCCGTTCCGCGAGGACGAGCCAAAGATCTGGGGCGTGTGTCTATAGGTCTTGGATTGATGTTATTGGCCCTGCATATCCTGCTGGATACGCTGGCCCCGGCGGAGCATGCGCCTACGGTGAAGCTGTTGCTCGGTGCGATTACCGGCGATCCGATCCTGTGTATTCTGCTGGCAGCTTTGTTCACCTGGGTCGCGCATTCCAGCGTGGCTACCGTACTGCTGACCATGTCACTGGCCTACTCCAATTTCATCACGCCCTCGGCCGCACTTGCGCTGGTGCTTGGTGCGAATCTCGGCAGTGCCATCAACCCGCTCATCGAAGGTGGCCATCGCCAGGACGCCTCGACCTATCGCCTGCCAATTGGCAACCTCATAAACAGGGCGGTGGGCGTGCTGGTCGCCTTGCCGTTCCTGCCGTCGATCGCAGGTGCGCTGCTCAGTATCCAGCCGGACATGGCGAAAATGACTGCGCAGTTCCACATGGCATTCAACGTCGGACTAGCGCTTCTTTTCATCGGACTGCTTGACCCGTTGGCGCGACTACTGACGAGTGTCTTCCCGGCTCGCAAAGCGACGCAGGACGCCTCTACACCGCGCTATCTGGATGAAAATGCATTAGCGACGCCGTCGCTGGCTTTGGCTGATGCGTCGCGCGAAGTCCTGCGAATGGGTGACATCGTTGAGGATATGTTGCGGAACGTCATGGTCGCGCTCATGACGAATGATCGTGACCTGGTGCGCGAGACCTCGCGGACGGACAACGTGGTCGACAAACTCGATGATGCCATCAAGCTTTACGTAACGAAGTTGACGCGCGGAAGCCTGGATGATCGGGAAGGCCATCGCGCAATGGAGATCATCTCGTTCTGCATCAATCTAGAGCACATCGGCGACATCACCGACAAAAACCTTTGTGAGCTGGCCGCTAAAAAGATCAGGCGTCGACTTCAGTTCTCAGACGAGGGCGCCGCCGAAATCGCGGGCTTTCACAAGCGCGTTCATGAGAGCCTCCGGCTTGCCTTAGGTGTGTTCATGTCTGGCAACGTCGGCGAGGCGCATAAATTGCTTTCGGAAAAAGCGCAGCTGCGCAATTTAGAACAGGCCGCGGCGGAGCGCCACTTCGAGCGCCTGCGGGCTGGTCGTCCCGAAACTTTGGAGACAACTTCGTTACATTTGGACGTGCTAAGGGATCTGAAACGCATTCACTCCCACATTTGCTCCGCAGCTTATCCAGTATTGGAAGCGGCTGGCGAATTAGCTGCCGTCAATCTGAGCGAAAGCGACCCAATAACTCTGGGTCTATTAGGAAAAAACCCTAATGCTTGACGCATCTGAGTGGGAGAACCGTCTGCGGACGAGGCTGTGGGGAAGTTACCAAATGAGTAGTGCGCCCGCCAAGTCTCCACCTGTGCCTGACCGCTATTGTTTGTTCTGACGCCGTCCCAGGCGCGAGCGGGTGGCTTCGGCTTCGCACCAGCCCGGTCGGTTTCACGCAAAGCCGGTGCGGTCAGGGCGTGGCTTTTGGTTGCTTGAGCTGGCTCAACTCCGCTTCCAGCACAGCGATACGGGCAGTCAGGGCCTCGTTCTGCTCGCGGGCTTTGACGGCCATGGCTTTCACTGCTTCGAATTCTTCGCGTTGCACGAGGTCCATCGCCCCCAGCACGCGCTCGCCCTGGGCCTTCATGACGCCCTCCATCTCGCGGCGAACGCCCTCGGCGGCACCCGCTGCGTCGGTCATGAGTTTGGCAATATCGTCGAATATGCGAGATGTCGTTTGCGGCATGGCGGCCACTCCTCAGGAGAACACGACCGCTATATGAGGCGGCGCTGGCCACCTTGCAACATCCCTGCTAGCTCACGCAGCAGTTTACCACCGTACTTTGACGAGGATCGGCACCATGCCGTTGTTGACGCTGCCGTTTCCCAATCTCGACCCTGTCGCGCTGTCGCTCGGTCCCATTTCGGTGAAATGGTATGGGCTGGCCTACGCGTGCGGGCTGCTGCTGGGATGGACCTACGTCAAGCGGATGCTGCGCGCGACAAAGTTGTGGCCGCAGAATACAGCTCCTTTCGCGGTCGAGAAAACCGACGATCTGCTGCTCTACATGACGCTGGGCGTGGTGCTGGGGGGGCGGCTCGGCTACGTGCTGTTTTATAATCCCGCGTTCTATTTCGCCCACCCGATCGAAATCTTCAGCGTGTGGAAAGGCGGCATGTCGTTCCACGGCGGCTTCATCGGCTCGGCGCTGGCGGTGCTGTATTTCGCGCGCTCGAACGCGGCACCGTTGTTTTCCGTATTCGACGTGGTGGCTGCGGCAACGCCGATTGGCCTGTTCTTCGGCCGGCTCGCCAATTTCATTAACGGCGAATTGTGGGGTCGGCCGACGGCGGTCGGGTGGGCAATGGTTTTTCCGGGCTCGGAGGCCGGCCCGTTGCCGCGCCATCCAAGCCAGCTCTACGAGGCGACGCTCGAGGGGGCTGCCTTATTTCTGCTGTGCTGGTGGCTGGTGCATAAGCGCGACGCCTTGAAAAATCCAGGTTTCGTCGCCGGCGCATTCACCGCCGGTTACGGTTGCGCGCGCGCGTTCTGCGAACTTTTCCGCGAGCCCGATCCCGGCCATTGGGCAACGCATGGGTTGATGACGGCGGGCATTCTCTATTCGCTGCCGATGATCGCGCTGGGCTTGATCATGATGCATCGCGCCAAGCAGAGCCTGCCGCACGAAGCTTAAGGTGACGGCCGTCAGCGCCCACCACTTCCCATGTCGGACCACGCCAGCCACTCCCGCGCGCGCGCTTCAGGTGAGGCGGCTGCAAGCACGTCGCTTACGACGGCGCACGCATCAGCCCCCGCCGCGATCAAATCCGAGGCCTGCGGCAGGCCGATGCCGCCGATGGCGACCAGCGGCAGACGGCCGATTTTCGTGCGCCATTCGCCGACGCGTGCCACGCCTTGGGCCGCGCGGCCGGTTGCCTTGGTGGTGGTGGGATAGATGGGGCCCAAGGCGACATAGTCGGGTTCGGCTGCAAGCGCGATGGCGAGTTCCTGCGCATCGTGCGTGGAGATGCCAAAGCGAATGCCGGCGGCTTTGAGCGTCGGCAGATCGGCGTCCGCCAGGTCTTCCTGGCCGAGATGGATATAGTCAGCACCAGCCGACAGCGCCTCGCGCCAGTAATCGTTGACGATCAATTGGCTGCCGGCTGTCACCGTGGCGTCCAGGCTGGCGATGATTTCGCGGCGGGCTTGATCCGACGTCAGACCCTTGGCGCGCAGCTGGATCGTACGCACACCGATGCCCGCGAAGCGCGCGACGGAGGCCGCGTCGGGGACGATGAGGTAGAACGGGTCGAGGCCTTCGGTGGTGGGCATGTCGGGCGGTCCATCTGGCGGCGTTCGGCTAAGTTGCTGCGGGCAGCAGCAGACGATAGCGTGGTAGCACGCAACCGCAAGCCGCAACCGTCGTGAGCCCCAGTCCGATGCCGAAAAGAGATCACGCCGCCGCATCTACCGTCGTCGGCACGTCCGAAGCCGAAATGCCGGCCGCGTTGCGGCTCGCGTTGGGTGAGGCGGCACGCGCCATGTTTGACGTTGGCGCTGGGCCGGCAGATGTCCTGGCCATGCGCTGGTCCGCCCGCGTGCCGGCCATGATCCATCCGGCGCAAGTGCATGTCGATCTGTTGGTGCGCGAAATTTTCGGCGGCATGCAGCCGGTGATCAGCGTGCGCGCAGGCGACCATGATGGCGTCAGGATAGAGATGTCGATGCGCGCGCCACAGCCGCCCGATCCAAGGCCGGTGTGGAACGGTTTCAGCGCGGCCGAACTGGCGCGTGCCTACAGTACACGCGCGACGGTGCCGAACATGGCGGGCATTTTCGAGGGGTGGCGCAGCAATGGCGCGGCGTTTCGGGCTCGCAATCTGGCGGCCGAACTTGTTTATGGTCGGCTGCCGGCGCAGACCATCGATCTCTATCTGCCGCGGCGGACGACGGGTCCGGTGCCGCTGTGGATCTTCATTCATGGCGGCTACTGGCAGGCTATCGACAAGGCCGACAACGCGCAGTTCGCGGCGGGCATGCTTGGTTCGGGGTATGCGGTGGCGATGCCCAACTACACCCTCGCGCCCGCCGCATCGCTCGATGATATTGTGCGGGAGATGCAGGCGGCCGTGGCGTTTCTCGCAGCCGAGGCAGCGGCACTCGGTTGCGACCCGGCAGCGATCCACATCGCCGGGCATTCCGCGGGCGGACATCTGGCGGCGATGATTGCCGCGCTGCCGGAGGCGTCTCTGGTGCGGTCGTGTCTGGCGCTTTCGGGGTTGTTCGACCTCCTACCCCTATCGCGGCTGCCGATGGGCGGGATGCTTCGCTTCGACGACGACGCCACGGTCGCGCGGCTGAGCCCCGATCGCTTGCGGCCGCACGACCATATCCGTGTCGGGGTCGCGGTGGGTGGGTTGGAAAGCCGTGAGTTTCAGCGTCAATCGAGCGCGTTCGCTGCGCGGTGGGGCAATGCGCCCTGTCACATCATTGCCGGTCGCCATCACTTCGACCTGCTGGACGGCCTCAACGGCGGGGACTTGCTGGCGTTCGCACGGCAACTCGCCGCGCGGGGCGTTGCAGGCGAGTAGGTGAGCAGGACTTGTCGCACGGCATCGGCGGGCATAGTCTCGGCTCATGCGACGCGTGGATGGGCAAAGCTCGGTCTCGGGCTGGCGAACGATTGGTACGATCGCGGCGGCAGCCCTGTTGGCGGCTCCCAGTGCGGCGGCCGAACAGCCGGTCGAAGCGTGGCGCACGTCGCCATTTCACGGTGCGATCAGCGGCGCGACGGGTAAACCTATCCCGTGTCTCTGCCGCTACAAAGGGCGCGATTTCCAGCTAGGCGAGCGGGTGTGCATGCAAACCCAGAACGGCATCGTGCTGACTCGCTGCGACCTGTTTTTAAACAACACGACCTGGGTGCCGTCCGACGAGCCGTGTACGATGTCGCGTGCGCCACTCGATCTGGAGCGCGGCAAAAAATCTTAACGATCACTTGCGATGCTGCGGTTGCGGGCGAGCCGACTGGACGGCCCGGCATTGGAGACCAGTGACGATGCGGCCGAGGTTTAAGATTGCGCTTGCCGTCGCAAGCCTGGCGCTGCAACTCGGCGGGGGCGAGCCGGCGCGGGCCGACGTGCTCGCCATGCGCGACATGACGTGGGTCGAGATTGCAGCGGCGATCGAACGCGGGGCTGCGACCGTGATCGTGCCGACCGGCGGCATCGAGCAGAACGGCCCGCACATGGCGCTAGCCAAGCACGACATCATCGTCACGGCGGCGGCAGGCCGGATCGCTGCCGGCATAGGGCGGACGCTGGTCGCTCCGGTGGTGTCGTTCGTGCCTGAAGGTGGCATGGCGCCGGCGACCGGAAATATGCTGTTTCCCGGCACGATCGGGGTGTCGGAAGTGGTGTTCGAGGGGCTGCTGGAGGACATCGCGCGTAGCTTGAAGCACGCCGGGTTCCGCGACATCGTGTTCATCGGCGATCACGGCATGAGCCAGGCCGGGCAGGCGCGGGTCGCCCAAAAACTAACGTTGGAATGGGCGGCGTCGGGTGTCAGGGTGCATCAGCTCGATCAATACTACGACGATCGCGGGCAGGTGCGGGCGCTGGAAGCGCAGGGTGAAACGGCCGACACGATCGGCCAGCATGCGAGCCTCATCGACACCGCGGAACTGATGAGCATCGATCCCGGCCGCGTCGATCTGCGAAAGTTGCCGGCAATGCGTGCCGACTTAGCCGGTGCCGGAGGCAGTGGCGATCCGGCGCGCGCGTCCATAACGCAGGGAGCGCTGCTGTTTAAGATGCGCGTGGACGCCGCCACGCAGCAATTGCGCAAGCTGCTGCTGCAACGATAACCGCCTGAATTGATGACTGGCGGCGACGGTCGGCTAGCTCACAGTCGGACCTCACGCGCAGCGAAATTGCGCCAAAGGTGCACGTGGAGCGCGAGCGGATGCTCTGTCGCATCCACGACGAGCGCGTGACCCAAGCCCTATTTCTTGCGGATGGTCGGCGCTCGCGCAATCGCCGGCATCAACTCGACGGCACCGAGAAAGCGTGCGCCGAGGAAGCAGCCGCGCCGCCACATGGACTGGCATTCGACCCGGGTGCGATCGAGCGGGATGATCAGCGTGAAATACGTCGGCACGAAACCGGACACGCCGTCGGGGTTGTATTTGTTGCGCGTCATTTCAAGGCGGGCA
The DNA here is from genome assembly GCA_025350265.1 of Hyphomicrobiaceae bacterium. Taxonomy (GTDB): domain Bacteria; phylum Pseudomonadota; class Alphaproteobacteria; order Rhizobiales; family Hyphomicrobiaceae; genus JABFRJ01. The sequence continues at coordinate 17,036 of JANXYD010000385.1, forward strand.
CCGGTCGAGGAGATGTCGCGCACGAAGCAGCCGTACGGAGTGGAGATGCCGTCGAACAGGATTTGGCCGCTGTTGGAAACAGATTTGCGCTTTGCCCAACGGCGGGTCTTATCTCCGGCCGTCGCTTCGGTCGTCACCGGGGCCCGGCGCGTTGCCGCAGCAATTCGATTCTGAAAGGACATAGGCGGAACGAACCCTCAACTGGCCGCGTGCACGCGATTTCACGCGCGGCTCTAAGCCAGGCACAATGCGTGCCGACTCGCAGCCGTATCATCGACGAAAACGGTGAAGGCTTTGTTGATGGTCGGAGACGCAGACGGAATTGATTGAACACGCACCGCAGTTTAGGGCATCAACGCACGGAGGCGAGTCTATTTGGGAGCCGATTGATGAAGACCAGAGCCGCGGTTGCGTTCGAGAAGTCTAAGCCACTGGAGATCGTCGAAGTCGATCTGGAAGGGCCAAAGGCCTTCGAAGTCATGGTCGAGATCAAGGCAACGGGTATTTGCCACACGGACGAATTTACGATTTCAGGGGCCGACCCAGAGGGGCTGTTCCCGGCCATCATGGGGCACGAGGGGGCGGGCGTCGTCGTCGAGATCGGCGCGGGCGTCACCAGCGTGGCGGTTGGAGATCACGTCATTCCGCTCTACACCCCGGAGTGCCGCAGCTGCCCGTCGTGCCTGTCGCGCAAGACCAACTTGTGCACATCGATCCGCGGCACACAGGGACAGGGCGTCATGCCAGACGGCACCAGCCGCTTTTCCTACAAGGGACAAAAGCTGCACCACTATATGGGTTGCTCGACATTCTCCAACTATACGGTGCTACCGGAAATCGCCGTGGCCAAGATCCGCACCGACGCGCCGTTCGACAAGGTCTGCTACATTGGTTGCGGTGTAACAACCGGTGTCGGCGCGGTGGTCAACACGGCCAAGGCGGGCCCGGGCTGCACTGGCATCGTGTTCGGGCTCGGCGGCATCGGCTTGAACGTAGTGCAGGGGTTGAGGCTGGTCGGTGCCGATATGATCATCGGTGTCGACACCAATCCCACCAAGGAAGCCTGGGGCCGGACGTTCGGCATGACGCATTTCGTCAATCCGAAAACTGTCGTTGGCGATCTGGTGGCGCATCTGGTGGGCATGACCAAGCGAGGTGCCGACCAGATCGGCGGCGCGGACTATACGTTCGATTGCACGGGCAACGTCGACGTGATGCGCACCGCACTCGAGGCCTGTCATCGCGGTTGGGGCGAAAGCATCATCATCGGCGTGGCGGGCGCGGGCCAGGAGATCAAGACGCGACCATTTCAGTTGGTCACGGGGCGGACCTGGAAAGGCACCGCATTCGGCGGCGCACGCGGACGCACGGACGTGCCACGCATCGTCGACTGGTACATGGACGGCAAGATTTCAATCGACCCGATGATCACGCACATCCTGACGCTGGACCAGATCAACACCGGGTTCGACCTGATGCACAAGGGCGAAAGCATCCGCAGCGTCGTGGTGTTCTGAGGGCTCCGACGACTGCGTCGTAATTGCAGGGTGGCTTCAGGCGCTGGCCGCTGCAATGTCGAACGTGGCGCAGAAAACCTCCTGCAGCCAGCGCGAGCGCTGCTGGATGAGCGCTTGCGTCCACGCCATCTGCCGGGCGATGTCGGCGGCCAGCGGTGAGGTTACCGGCACGTTGTGCTGCATCATCAAGCGGCGCTTGTTGGCGTAGATCTGATTGCCGAGCCTGGTATTAAGCTCGGCTGAAACCAGACACAGGTTGCCGATTTGCTCGGCGGTTGCCGCCACCAGCGCCAGATCGTCGCCATAGGGCGCGAGCCAGGACTTGGCTTTTGGCCTGAGCGGCAACACGTGTTCAATGGTCAGGTCATCACGCACCACCATCGCGCCGTCGCCCGCCAACGCCATCTCCAGCCGCACCATTAGCGACCTGAGCGGAACCCATTTCGGGTCGAGCCGCTCCTGCACGCACTCGCGCATCTTGGTGCACTGCTCCACACTCAACAGCGAGCGCTTCGGCAGCGCATCGAACGTGCCGCTGCCCGCGACGGTCTTCATCAGACTGGCGAAGCGTTCGCGGCGATCCTGGTAAGTGCCCTTGTCTTCGCGGCTAAGGTAGAAGAACCAGGCCAGCCGCTCCACGCGCGCCAGATCGCGAGCGACGCGTTCGGGGGCGTGCTTTCCGCGCGCCATCACCTCGGTTACGATCGGCAACCATTCGTCAAAATCGACCAGCGCCAGCGAACGCAGCAGCGTATCGATGCGGCGTTTCAGCGGCCCGTCGTCGAGCGCGATGTCGGCGGAATCGATCTCACGAAAAATCGACAGATCGGCGGAGAGTTGGTTGTCGAGAAAGCCGCGCGCCTCGGGCGGCGATGTGAAGCTGTCGAGCAGAGTGCGGTGGAGGGCCTGCTTGAAGCGCGCACCCTTGGTGGCCCGCGTGCGCCAGCCGGAAATGAAGCGTTTCATGCCGCGCGGGCCGAGTTCGGATTCCATTTCGTCCCAGCGGTTGAGGTATGAATCGCGGCGGGCGGGATCGTCGGTCGCGTACTCGATGAGCGCATAGCGTAAAACGTCTTCGCTGGCGATCGGGCGGCCACGGCTGTTGACGGTTTCAAAAATGCGGAAGGCGTCGTCCTCGGTGCCGACCTGGATTTCGACAAACCGTCCGTGCTCAGCCACAAACCGCACGTATTCGGCGCGCTCGGCTGGCGGCCGGTCGAGCAGCCATGAGCGGGCCAGCATGGTGTTTGTACGCATGCATTCGGCACCGGGATGGGACTGTTTGCCGAGGCTCTCAAGCCCGGCTGTCTGGCCGTCGGCGAGGATATGGGCGCGCAGGAACTCGTCGTCGCCTCGATGCAGTTTGAGGCGCGGCATCGGCGATTTTCCGGGTGCGCCAGGTAAATACAGCAACGGCGCGCACACAGCCTTCGTCGCCGCGTCGAGGTCGGCGTCGCGGGCTGCGGCCATCAGCGCCGTCAGCGAGGTAAGGCGTTGTTGGCCGTCGACAACCTCGAAGTGTCCCTCGGGATGGGCGAACAGAATGATATTGCCAAGGAAATGGTAAGCATCCGCCGCCGGCGCCGAGCGATGCACATCGAAGACTTCGCCGAGGTCGGACAGCAACTGCTCCATCTCGCGGCGGCCCCACTCATAGCGGCGCTGATAACGGGCCATGTGAAATGGCAACGGACGCGACAACAATTGCATAAGTGAGACATGGCGGATTTCGAGGGGCATCGAAGATCTTCGATCAACGGTTGGAGTGTTCAGCTTGATACATAGCGACGGCGACCCCGAAGCTCGTGTCTGCACACACTATTTCTGTACGTCATTTTTGCGGCATACCGAGCGGGTGCTCGACAGTGTGCACCAGCGGACGCGGAACGGTAAACTTTATCGGCCGAGGGCTACGCCGATCCGGACTTGGCCGTCCTGCATCGATACGCGGCGGATGCCGATCAGCGGTTCGGTCAGGGTCGTGTCCAGGTAGGCGCGCACGGCAGCCGCAGTCGTCGTGCGGACGGCTGCAGTGTTCAGTTCGGCCTTGATCCGCTCCGACAAGCTCTGGCGCAGCCTCACGCTCTGCCGGTTTACGGCGGCACATAACCGGGTGCCGAGCAGTGGAACCTGACATGTCCCGCCGACGTCGAAATCGCCGCCGAGGGTGACCGACTGCACGTCCATGGCCAGACTGCGTCCGAACACCATCGGCCGGGCGACGATATCGACCCGCGCGTCGCGCCATTCGATGGCCGGCAATGCGTCGGCACCGAGCGTCGCACAGGCAATTTGCGGGGGCTTGATGCGCGCGCAGGTGCCGACCAGCGCTGGCCCTGCCGACCCGAGCGTAATAGTGATGGTGAAGCTGTCGGGGGCAGCGCTCACGAAGACGCCCGTCGAGCGGACATGATCGACAAAATAACCGTAGCGGCGACCGAGGATCGTCGTGCCGGCTTCCGGCAGATCGAAATAGGTCCGTTGACCGGGTCCGCCGACTGCCGGCGGTAATTTGATCGAGGAGGCGTTGGCTGCGTGATAGCTGCCGTTCCGCAATGGGCTGAGATTGTGCAGGTGCACTGTCGTCGCGCCGAGGACCGCTTGCACTTGCGTGGCAATTTCGCTGCCGGCCAAGGTTATCTGCTGGGCAGATGCGAAGGTTGCCGCCAGTTGCAACCCGAGGACGGCAATCGCCAACCGCACACTCGTCCCCATTTCGACCCGCATACACGCAACCCCGCTCAGACACTCCAGGATAGTCGATATCAGTCGGCGTTCTCGTATGGAACCGTGTGCGGTCGGCTTATCGACAACCTGTGTCGCGGCAGGTTCACCTTCAGGCATGCGGCCAGCGACCGACGCGCACCGCCAGTTCATCGAGGCAGGCGTCGCGCGATGCGGTGAAGTCGGTTGCCTGCCACCACGTGTCGAGTGCGGACAGCAGGCGGCCGACGTCGGGTCCGCCAGCCACGCCGAGCGCCAATACGTCTTGGCCAGTGACGGGCAGCTTTGGTGCCGTCCAGGTATCGGCGAGCGTAACGCGTTGCCGGAAGACGTCGTCTGCTACAGAGATGGCACTCTGAGCCCACCCGACCATGAGGATATTGCGGCATGTCGCCGCCCCCTGGTGATAGATACGCCGTCTGACTTCGGCCGGCTGTGGCGCGTGCTGCATGCTGGCCATATCGGCGGCGATGGCGCGCAGGCGGGCGTGCTCGTCGCCGGATAACCGTAGCCGGCGCGAGAGTGCGCCAGCATCGCCCGACGGATAGAGCGCGAGTGCTGCCAGCCGCCGAATCGGATCGGGCACAATCCCGGTGGCCGCTTCAATCTCAGCCATTCGTTCCAACCGCAGCGGCGAGGGTGCCGTGCCGATCAGTGGCACCAAAAAACCGAAAGCCTGCATGATACGGCAGGTGGCGGCCGCGTGCGGCGCGACCAGCAGCTTGAGCAACTCCACCCGCACCCGTTCAGCGGCGATCCGCGACAGGCCCGCTCGCTCGGCCGAGGCGGCGTACAGCCCCGCACGGTCGATATTGCCATCGCCGAAGCGCGCTGAAAACCGGAACAGGCGGAGAATGCGCAGATAATCCTCCTGGATCCGCGCCCGTGCATTGCCGATGAAGCGAATGCGCGTCGGTGCCAAGTCCGCGCTGCCGCCGAGCGGATCGAACAATGTGCCGTCGGCATCCGCATAAAGCGCGTTGATGGTGAAGTCGCGCCGGCTTGCGTCGGCCGTCCAATCGTCCGTGAAAGAGACGACGGCGTGGCGGCCATCGGTTTCAACGTCACGGCGCAGCGTCGTCACTTCGAAGTGCACACCGTTCGAAACCAGCGTCACAGTACCATGCTGGAGGCCGGTGGGGATGGCGTGCAGGCCGGCTTTACGGGCAGCCGAGACAACGACTTCAGGCGTGGCCGTGGTGGCGAGGTCGATATCGTCGATGGCGTATCCGAGCAGGGTATTGCGCACCGCACCGCCAACGGCGCGGCTGACCGCACCGGTTTCCTCGAGGGCGTGGAAAACGCGCTGGATTGCGGGCGTCCGCAGCCACGGAGCATCGCGCAGTCGACCGAGATCCAGGGGGGAGAGCACACATCAACCAAATCTTGGAGCCCTGACTGAGTTGTCGTTGGCTCGACTGACGGCGATTCTCAGCCAATCCGCAGGCCTGAGCAAGCGCTTTTTTCTCAGCATTATTTCACAAAAAAGATCGTCGCGACAATTGCCGCGACGATCCTTTGGCAGATTACAAATCTTGTTAGTTCTTTTTTCCGTCCGGCTTAGCGGTCGCGGCCGGAGAATCTCCCTTGGTACCACTCTTTTCCGTGGCCGTTGTCGGCGGATAAGCGTTTGGATCGGCCTTCTCGGTTGCAGTCGTCGGTGGGAACGAACCCGTGTCGGCCTTTTCGGTGGCGGTGGTTGGCGGGAACGCCGTGCCCGAAGAGCTTTGGGCAAACGACGGAGCTGCTGCGGCCGCCATAACGGCGAATGCTGCGAGAGGAGCGATGTATTTCATCATTTTGTGAATTCCTTGGTTTTTTGAACCGAACCTGGTCTTTTCCAACTGACCATGATCTTTTTGAACCAAAACGGCGTTGCAAGCTTAATTGCTTTCAAAAGCAATTTTGCGCGTTTCAGTAACAGTTAGAGTCTTTTCGAGACCGTCGGGTTCCCATCGCACGACACAAAACTTTGTTTCCGATGCTCGTGAAAGTTTCCGCCTCGTCGTCATGCGGCGTAACGCCCACACGCGCCGAAGGTTCTATTTTAACGAGGGACGACATGCGCATGCTCAGGATTTTCCTCGTCAGTGCCGGCGTGGCGGCGTTGGCGGTCATCGACCTGCTGTGGCGTCCCTATCCCGTCAGCAGCGGACTTGGCGGCAATGGCAATGGCGGCTTCCCATCGTTCGCACCCATGCTGGCGCGCGCGATGCCGGCAATCGTCAGCATCCGAGTGTCGGCCACGCGAATAAAGCCCGTTCAATTAGGAACCGTCGCCAGCGACAGCGTGCCGAAGGAGCCGACAGTTGACGCTGTGGCCGAAGAAGTGACGGAGGCGCGCGGCTCCGGCTCGATCGTCGACGCCCGGCGCGGCCTTATCTATACCAATCAACACGTCGTCACCAACGCGTCGGAAGTGACGGTGATGCTGGCTGATGGCCGGGAGATCAACGGCCGGGTCCTCGGCAGCGACATCGGCGCGGATATCGCGGTGGTCCAAATCGAGGCTGACAACCTCAAGGCGGTGCCGCTGGCAAATTCCGACAAGTTGCGCGTCGGTGATCTCGTGGTGATTGCCGGTAGTCCCTACGGATTGGCGGGGACGACGAAATTGGGAATGGTCAGTGCGCTGATGCGTTCCGACGTCGCACCTGAGATTTTCGAGGATTTCGTGCAGGTCGACGCGATCATCAACCCCGGCATCTCCGGCGGTGCGATGTTGAACACGCGTGGCGAGTTGAGCGGTGTCGTCGCCGCCTCGATCGGCAGTGCCGGCGAAACCGGGATCGGCTTTGTCATTCCGATCAACATGGCACGCTCCATCGCCGATCAGATCGTGGCCGGGGGCATGGTGCGACGCGGCGCGATCGGCTTTGGCGTCCAACCCCTGAAGCCTGAGTTTGTGAACTCGCTGAAGCTGCCGTTCGCCAGGGGGGCTGTTATCATGGCCGTTGCGCCGAATTCTCCCGCCGCCCGGACCAACTTCAAGCAATGGGATGTCATCGTCAGCGTCGACAACCGGGCCGTCCAGGGAGCGTCTGATTTTGCCGCACGGATCGCCTCCATTCCGATCGGCAAGCCCGTAACTCTCGGGATCTACTCCAAGGGGCGCGTGCGCAAGGCGAAGCTCATCGTGGCCGATCTGAACGTGACGCCGGACCCGATGCCGGCACCTGAAAGCTTGAAAGCGCTGGAGGGGTTGACGCTCGGCCGGTTGCTGCCGGGATCTGAGGATTACGGCAAGGTAAAGGGCGCGCGTGTGCTGGCAGTCGCGGAAAATACTGTAGCCGCGAGGCTCGGCTTCTCCGCAAATGACGTTATCACCAAGATCGACGGCAACGCGGTGGCGGCACCCGAAGACGCCTTCGCGTTGGCGCAGGCGAAGACCGCTCAGTTCCGCATCGACGTCAGCCGCCGTGGTCGGCCGGCCTATGTGGATATTACGCCGTGAAGATGACGTTGGTGGTGGTGCCCCCGGCCCGACTCGAACGGGCACGTCATAGACAACAGATTTTGAGTCTGCCGCGTCTACCAATTCCGCCACGGGGGCTTTCGCCGATCGCCGCAGGCGTTGCCTGGGCGAGACGCCCTCTCATAGCATGATCGTCTCCGAGCGCAAGCGTCTGTCGCACTGGCCGCAAGGGCATGCAAATTTCCACGTGCACGGCGAGAATAGATTGGCGATTAGGCTCGATCTCGGCGTAAGTTATTTTCGAAAGCGCCTTGTTGCCGCCACCGAGGATGCACAAATGCCACGCATTGTGTACGGTAGCATCGCGCGCGCTGTGCGTGCGCCGTTTGTGCCTTCAAATCCCGCTGGGGGGTTACGTGCTGCTGTCGGATATCAAGACGACCCATCGAGACACAGCCGTCGCGCGCACGCCGCGCTGGGCACGCCGTGGCCGCAGCATTGTGACGCTGACGACGCTCGGCTGCTTCATGCTGGCGCAGGTGCCGGCGGCAATCGTCACCGCCGGGGCCGCGCGCGCGCAGACGGGTGCGCTGATGACGCGCGTCGAATATGAGGCCTGCCAGGCCAGCGACGAGACGGCGTTTCGCAGTGCTATCGAGAAACTGACGCTGAAGGGATTGCAGGTCGGATTGGTCAGCGTCGACTATCGGTCGCTGGTCGGGCAGGAGTGGCGCAAGTCCAACATGGGCGAGGTGATCGACAAGCAGGTCGACGCCTCCGTCGCCGAAGTGGCCGACGAGAACGGCTATTGGGCCAAGGCCACCTCGCTGTTCAACAGCGATAAGTCGAAGGAACTCGCCAACACCGTCTCCGAGCGCGTGTTCAAGTCCGAAAGCATCAAGCGATCGCTGGAATCGCTGGCCAACGGCGTCGGCGCGTCGCTCGGCAAGCGAATCGAACTGGCGTCGTCCGATACCGCCGAACCCGCGATGCAATGCCTGCAGGCGTTCCTCGGTCCCCGTTACGGCACGACCATCGCGCGTGTGGTGTCGAAGGACGCAGGGCGCGAATTCCAGATGGATCCGGGCAAGGCGCAGGCGGGCGTGTCGACCGGGCAAGTGCTGACCGAGCATGCCGGTGGCGTCGCCGGTGCGGTTATCCTGATCGTGCGCAAGCAACTCGTGAACATGGCGGAGCGGGTCGGCGCGCGGATCGTCGGCTCGGTGCTGGCCAAGCTCGTCGGCACCATTGCCGGCGGCGTCGGGGCGGTGCTGATCGCCAAGGATATCTGGGATTTCCGCAACGGCGTGCTGCCGATCATCGCCAATGAAATGAAATCGCAGGATACCAAGGACAAAGTGCAGGACGAACTGGCGTCCTCGATGAAGGAGCAGATCGGCGAAAACCTCAAGGATATAGCGGCTAAAACGGCCGAGCGCGTCGTCGACGTCTGGCAGGATTTTCGCCGCGCGCATGCAAAGGTGCTGGAGCTGGCCGACAAAAATCCACCGTTCAAGAAATTTCTGGAAAACCTCCATCCGGAAGCTTTGCCGCGCCTCGACGAAATCGTAGCGCTGCTGCTCGCCACCGAGAGCGAAGCCGGCATTCTGAAACGGCTCGACGACGGCTCGCTCAACACCGCCGTCAACCTGATGCCGGCGGCGGCATTTGAAATAGCACGCGAACAGCGGTCGATCGAGACGGCGTTGGCGTGGAGCGCGTTGGCCGGCGATCGATTGCCGGTGGTGGTCGAGAACGAAATCCACAAGCGCGCAAAGCCGCAGAACTTCACGCAGGCGTCGCTCGGGCAGTTGCTCGACATCGGCGACAAGGTTGCGATCCAACGGCTTGCGGGGCTCGAGTCGCCAGTGAGAGCCGCACTTTTTGAGGCAGCGCCTGGGGAACTCAAGGGGCTCGGCCGTTCGTTGACCGAGCCGGAACTGGTCGCTTTGTCGCGCTACCTGACGGGGCTCGACAAGGGGGCTGCGGGCAGGGTGTTGCGTGCGGTCGCTCAGTCTCCATCGCGCATGCAACTGCTGGCCCGCGAAAGTGTGCGCGATGGCATTTTAGCGAGCCGCGACCAATCGGCGGCCGTAGGAATGATGCTGACCGCCGACGGTGCAATGCCCGATCCGTGGGCCATCGCGCAGCACGCGCAATTGGCGTGGGACGGCAAGGTCGCGCCGCGCTTGATGTGGGAGAAGCATCCGGCTGTCAGCATCATGCTGGGTTTGGCTGTCTTGATCGTGCTGTCGATGTTGAAGCGGCTGATTTTCGGCCGCCGCCAAAAAGTGATCATCAAGCAGGTGCCGGTGGCTGTTTCGGCGCGTGCGCCGCAAATCAAGAGCCGTTGACGACGGGCGACAGTGGCGCGAGCCTTGATAGACGAGGGCGTGCTGCAGCAATTGGCTGTGCATAGATGAGGCGGGTCTGATGCGGCGTTCCGTCTCGCGCGCTACACGAGTGACATGATCGCACCCGTAAAAACATCACTGTCGACAGCCGCGGTTGCAAACGCCGCGAGTGCCGGCCCGAAATACGTGCATCTGAAGGTGCATTCGGCTTATTCGCTGCTGGAAGGCGCGCTGCCGATCGGCACGCTCGCCAAGCTCGCCGACAAGCTCGCGATGCCAGCGCTCGCCTTGACCGATACCGACAATCTGTTCGGTGCGCTGGAGTTTTCCAACAAGCTCGCCGACGCTGGGATACAGCCGATCGCCGGCGTATCGTTGGCCATCGATTTCGAGGACGTGCAGAAGCCGGTCGGCTTGCATGCGACGGGGCCGCAGGCCAAGCCAGCCGGTTGCGATGGGCGGCTCGCGTTGCTGGCCATGAATGCGGATGGCTATGCCAATCTGATGAAGCTGGTCAGCGCGGCCCATCTCGGCACCAAGGACGGTGACAGCCCGCACGTCGGTATCACTAAACTCGCGCAGCACACGGCCGGGTTGATCGTTTTGACCGGGGGACCCGACGGACCAATTGATCGTCCGCTCGCCGACGGCCAGGACGTGCTCGCCAAGCCGAGACTGCTCGAATTGCAGAAAATGTTCGGCGATCGGCTGTATGTCGAAGTGCAACGGCATGGGCTTGAGCGGGAAGCCGCTGTGGAACCCTCGCTGATCGCCCTTGCCTACGCCCACGACATCGCACTGGTGGCGACCAACGAATGTTATTTCGCCAAGCCCGATGATTTCGAGGCCCACGACGCGTTGCTGTGCATCGCCGGCGGCCGCTATGTTTCCGAAGATAACCGCCGCCGCGCCACCAAGGAGCACTACTTCAAGTCGGCGGACGTCATGGTCAAGCTGTTCGCTGATCTGCCGGAAGCGCTCGCCAGTACGGTGGAGATCGCCAAGCGCTGCGCGTTCCGGCCGAAGGGCCGCAAGCCTATCCTGCCCAGCTTCGTCACGACGCAAGACGGCGCGAGCGAAGACGACAAGCTGACGGCGGAAGCGGCCGAACTGGCGCGACAGGCGGCCGAGGGCCTCGACGCGCGACTGCGCATCAATCCGCTGGCTGCCGGTTTCACGCGCGCCGATTACGACACGCGCCTTGCCTACGAGATCGACGTGATCTCGAAAATGAAGTTTCCCGGATATTTCCTCATCGTCGCCGATTTCATCCAGTGGTCGAAGGCGCAGGGCATTCCGGTGGGGCCGGGCCGCGGCTCCGGTGCGGGCTCGCTGGTGGCGTGGTCGTTGACGATCACGGATCTGGATCCGCTGCGTTTCGGGTTGTTGTTTGAGCGGTTCCTCAATCCAGAACGCGTGTCGATGCCCGACTTCGATATCGATTTCTGTCAGGACCGGCGGGAGGAAACCATCCTCTACGTGCAACAGAAATACGGCGTCGATCGCGTCGCCCAGATCATTACGCACGGCAAGCTGCAAGCGCGCGCGGTACTGCGAGATGTCGGCCGCGTGCTG
>JANXYD010000411.1 GCA_025350265.1 Hyphomicrobiaceae bacterium
CACATCGATCGGTTGCAGACCATCCAGAGTTTTGAGGTGGACGCGGTTCTGATCGACCCGCAAATCCTCGCCTTCGACCAGCAACAATCCGAGATAGCGCGCTAAAAAAGAGTGACTGAAAAAGTCGTTATGGCGAGGACCAGGGGTCAAAAGTGCGACCGACGGATCGCGGCGACTGGCGCGCTGCTGCAGGCTTATCTGCATCTGTTTGAAAAACGGGGCGACACGGACCGCTTTGGCCGCGCTGAACATATCGCCCGAGACGTGAGTGAGTACCGTGCGATTGGCCAGCGCATAACCGATTCCGGCCGGCGTTTCGACGTGCGTATCGACCACACGCCACGAGCCGTCTTGAGCACGCGTGAGGTCTACGGCGAAAAACTGAATGCGGCCCGATTTTGGCTCGATCGATTGGCACGCGCGGAGATAGGCCGGGTCGCTGAATACCAATTGCGACGGAATGAGGCTCTGCTTTAGCAGCGATTGGCTGCCGTAGACGTCTTTGAGAACGGCCTCAAGCAGACGTGCCCGCTGAATGACGGCTGCCTCGATGTGGTCCCAGACATCGGCGGGGAAGATCAGCGGTATCAGATCCAAGCGCCAGGGCTGCACGTTCCGTGACGGATCAGCGAACACGTCGTGGGCGATGCCAACCTCACGCACCCGGTGGTTGATGCGATCGATGCGCGACAACCGCTGCTCGTGAGTCAGTGCACCCAGCCGCGCCAATAGCGACTTCCAATGCGGCGTAACTCGACCATCGACGCCCATGAGTTCGTCAAAAGCGCCGGTGGTCGTGTATTCGGCTGCAACGCTCCGGATCGAGGCGTCCGCATCCTGTGCTGACTGACTGTGCGCGATTTGCTCCTGGCTCCAGTTCGCAATTGCAGGTGCCGGTTCCGCCAGCCGCCGACTAAGATCGGCTGCGGCAGTATCCGCCTTCGAAGCACCCTTGTACCAGTTGCAAAACCGATTCCACCAGCCATCGACGAACACTCCGGCACCTTCCCGCCTCAGTTGATGCGCCGGAGATCCAGGGTCAGGGGGAAGTCCGAATGCACGCCACCATGTTTTGGCGTTTCGCTCCCCGGAGTATGCCCCATTGCCTCAAAGCGGCCAAGCCGGCGGCCCTCCGCTTCGAAGGCGTTGACCGGGAGAAGTTCTGAACTGCGCCCGCCCGGGTGCGCCACGTGATAGCGGCAGCCGCCGACCGAGCGCCCGGTCCAGGTGTCCATGACATCAAACGTCAACGGCACGTGCGGAGCGATGGTTGGATGCAGACATGACGCAGGCCGCCACGCGCGGAAGCGAACGCCAGCTACCTGCTCGCCGAACCGACCGGTCGCGACCGACGGCAAGGCAAAGCCGTTGCACGTTACAACGTATCTTCCGGTGCCATCACCTTGGACACGCACTTGCAGCCGCTCGAGGGATGAATCGACATAGCGTGCGGTTCCGCCCGGCGTGCCTTCCTCTCCGAGTACATGCCACGGCTCAAGGGCCTGTCGAATTTCGACGGTGGTGCCGGAATACTCGACTTTTCCGCAAACCGGGAAGCGGAACTCAAAGTGTGGCTCAAACCATTCGTATTTCAATTGAAACCCGGCTGTCGCCAGATCGGCGAGAACCGCGCGCAAGTCAGCTCCAACGAACTCAGGCAGCATGAAGCGGTCGTGCAGCGCCGTTCCCCACCTGATCAGCGGCCGCTTGTAGGGCTTTTCCCAGAACCACGCGATCAGCGCGCGGACCAGAAGTTGCTGCGCGAGGCTCATGCGTTCATGCGGTGGCATTTCGAACGAGCGGAACTCCACCAACCCCAATCGCCCGGTCGGCCCGTCGGGTGAATACAGCTTGTCGATACAAATTTCGGCGCGGTGCGTGTTGCCGCTGACATCGACGAGCAAATGCCGGAATATCCGGTCTACCAACCACGGCGGCGCGCCCTGGGCATAGTCAAAGCCGCGTTCCAAAGCGATTTCGAGTTCGTACAGCTGGTCGTGGCGCGCTTCGTCCATGCGCGGCGCCTGGCTGGTCGGGCCGATAAAAAGGCCCGAAAACAGAAACGATAGCGACGGGTGATTTTGCCAATACGTGATCACGCTTGCCAGCAAGTCCGGCCGGCGGAGAAACGGACTGTCTGCCACCGTCTTGCCGCCGACGACGATGTGCGCACCGCCCCCTGTTCCGGTGTGTCGCCCGTCGAGCATGAATTTTTCGGTCCCGAGCCGGGTTTCACGCGCAGCTTCGTAGACGCCAGTGGTGACCGCCACGAGTTCGTCCCAATTCGCCGACGGCTGAATGTTGACCTCGATTACGCCTGGGTCCGGGGTCACCTTTATCACCGCCAGATTTGGATCGTAGGGCGGCGCGTAGCCATCAATCCGGACGGCATGGCCGCCAGAACTAGCTGTGGCTTCCACCGCCGACACTAGCGCTGCATAGTCCTCGGCATCGGCGACGGGTGGCAAAAACACATTCAGATAACCGTCGCGCGGCTCGACAGCGAGCGCTGTGCGCACAGTGCCCACCACGTCGTTGCCGCTGCGAGCGGCTGATGTCGCCCAGTCAAGCCCCGCGGCTTGCCGCTGGCGCTGCAACGTTTGGCGATCGGGTAGCGACGCGCGTTCAGCGAATGGATCCAACGGCTCGACGCGCGGTTGATCCAACGGTTCCAAGTACGGCAACGACGATATCGGCAGCCGGTAGCCGACCGGCGAATCGCCCGGCACCAGAAACAGGCGCTCGCGGCGCAGCGTCCAATGTTCGGTCATCCAGCGCCGGCCGTGATCGCGCGTCTGCCAAACCTGGATTGGCAGCACATAGCCCGTGGGCTTGCCGAGCCCACGCGAAAACACCGCAACCAATCGCGCGCGCTCTGCGGGATCATCCAACTTGTTGGAGGCTGGATCGATACCGAGCGGCAACTTCTGCTCGTTGAGTGCGAAATGTCCGGGATCTTCATATGCCGGCATGGCACTGTCGGCAGGTAGCCCGAGCCTGACGCAAAGATCGGCCGTGAATTGCGCGGCCGTGGTGGCATCGGCTGACACCGGGCTTTTGTGGTCGACAAGCTGCGGACGCTCCCAAAGCGGATTACCGTCCGTGCGCCAATAAACAGAGTAGGACCAGCGCGGCAGCTGCTCGCCAGGATACCACTTGCCTTGCCCATAGTGCAGCAAGCCGTCCGGCGCGAAACGGTCCCGCAAGCGATCGATCAATTCCTGCGCAAACCGTTGCTTGGTGGGGCCGACGGCCGCGTTATTCCACTCCGCGCCGTTCATGTCGTCAATCGACACGAAAGTCGGCTCGCCACCCATTGTCAGACGGACATCGCCAGCTTCGAGACGCTTCTCGACGGCGCGACCGGCGGCCATGATTTCCTGCCAAACGGGCTCGCGGTACGGCATCGTCACGCGTGGCGTTTCGAGAATGCGCGTCACAGACATCGCAAAGCCGAACTCCACCTTTGCCTTATCGTGTGCACCGCTAATGGGTGCCGCACTCGAGGGTTTGGGGGTCGCGGCAAGCGGAATATGCCCTTCTCCGGCCAGCAATCCAGACGTTGCGTCGAGACCTATCCAACCGGCTCCTGGCAGATAAGCCTCTGCCCAGGCATGCAGATCGGTAAAATCTTCCGACGGGCCCGCGGGACCGTCGAGCGGCTTCATATCGGGCGTGAGCTGGATGAGGTAGCCGGATACGAACCGCGCCGCGACGCCTAACCGCCGCAAGATCTGCACCAGCAGCCACGCACTGTCGCGGCATGATCCCGACCCGAGATCAAGCGTCGCGTCGGGTGTCTGAACACCCGGCTCCATCCGAATGAGATATTTCACCTGTTCGGAAATGCGGCGGTTGAGGTCGCAGATAAAGTCCAATGTCGTGCCACGGCTGCGGCGATCCAATGTCCGCATGTAGGCCGACAGAGCCGGCCCGTCTGCCACATGTTCCAGATATGGGCTCAGTTCCGCCGCAAGCTCGGGTGAATAAGAGAACGGCCATTCTTTTGCGCTGTCGTCGACAAAGAAATTGAATGGGTTGATCACGGCCATGTCGACCACGAGATCGACCGTCGCCGAGAAAAACCGCGTTTTCTCCGGCACTATTATGCGCGCCAGAAAATTTCCAAACGGATCTTGTTGCCAGTTGATGAAATGCTCGGCGGGCGCGATCGTCAACGAATACGACAGCACCGGCGTCCGGCAATGCGGCGCTGGACGCAACCGAATGGTGTGCGGGGCCATGCCGACAAGGCGATCGTACTTGTATTCCGTCCGGTGAGTGAGCGCGACGTTGAGGGTCATCCTGTCCCTTTATGTATGCCGGACTGTTCCAGCGTCGCTCTCACGACCAACGGGTTTTCCGTCGTCTATGAGCGCGTCTGCGATTGTGATTGAGATTGAGTGGTCTGTGTCTGCTGCGGCGCTTGGGTGGGGGCTGCCGCCGACGCGGCCGGTGGTGCAGCAGCGACGCGAGTGAAAAACGCGTCTCTGATCGAGTCGGTGATCGAGTACAGCGACTGTTGCACCGTATCGTTGAACTCGTGCAAATGATCTGCCAAGGCCGGATCGCGCCCCGCGGCTTGCAGTGAGTCCATCATCACCTCGCACCGTTCCATGCACCGACGCACCTTCCCGAGGCGAAACGAGTGCCGCAATATGTTCAATGCTTCGCTCATTTCCCGCACGCAGAACCCAATCGATCGCGGATGACTGGGGTTGAAAATCAAAAAGCGCGCCACCCGCTCACGATCCGCGGCGTTCGACTCGAGCCGATGGAACACTTGATACGCCGCTGCGGTCCGCAGAATTGTCGACCAGAACACAAATTCGTTGGAGGGGTCGACCGACCGCGCCGCGCTGGCATCAAGGGCAAAG
>JANXYD010000462.1 GCA_025350265.1 Hyphomicrobiaceae bacterium
CTCTTTGCCGTCAACCTTGACGGTGCCGGGCGCAGTCCAGACGGTCTGCGACAGGTATTCCAGATTGACCTGATGGCAGATGCCGGTGCCGGGCGGCACCACGCGGAAGTTGGCGAACGCGCCTTGGCCCCACTTGAGGAAGTTATAGCGCTCGCCGTTGCGCGCATATTCCAGTTCAACGTTGTGGGCGAGCGACGTGGGCGTGCCGAATTCGTCGACGATGACCGAATGATCGATGACGAGATCGACGGGCACCAGCGGGTTGATCTTGGTGGGGTCGCCGCCGAGCATGTTCATACCGTCGCGCATGGCTGCCAGATCGACCACCGCGGGAACGCCGGTGAAATCCTGCATCAGCACACGTGCGGGACGAAAGCCAATCTCGGCTCCGGCTTTGCCCTTATCGACCAGCCATGACGCCATGGCTTGGATGTCGGCTTTCTTGACGGTGCGGCCGTCTTCGTTGCGCAGCAGATTTTCGAGCAGAACCTTCAGCGAATATGGCAATCTTGAAACGCCGGTCAGGCCATTGGCTTCGGCCTTGGGCAGCGAGAAATATTCGTACGTCTGACCCGCCGCGGTCAGCGTGGAGCGGCATTTGAAACTGTCGAGCGAAACGACGTTGAGGCTCATGACCTGGGATCTCCGTGACTGTAGTTCGTGATATGCGGCATGGTTAGGCATGGTTAGGCATGGGAGGCCGGTCGCGAAAAGGACGCGCCGGGGAACGCTGGCAATGAGCCACGTTCGCGCCTTATAAGACGCTGTCTCTCCATTCGCCAGTGGTCTCACCTTCGACTTTGGCAGGCGTGCCCAGCAGTTTTCGCGTGCCGGGTTTGTTCTTCTCGGCTTTGCAAGGAATGATCGCGTGCCATCCACTCCCGGTTTGCGACTGGTCGTCGAGGATTTAAGCCAGCGCTATGGCGACCATGTTTTGTTCTCTGGGCTGCAGTTCGTCGTGGCATCGGGCACAGCGATGGTCGTCACCGGCGACAACGGATCGGGCAAGAGTACGCTGTTGCGCACGATCGCGGGCTTGATGCCACCGGCACGGGGGCAGGCGCGTCTCGAAGGCGTGGCCGAGGATAGCCCGTTGTCGGAGCATTGCCATCTGGTCGGGCCGCTCAATGCCATCAAGCCGGAACTGACGGTGCGCGAGAATCTATCAGCTTGGCGCGATGTGCTGGGCGCGAGCGACGCCGAAAGCATCGATGACGCGCTCGAGCGCTTCGGCCTGGAACGCTTCGCCGACATGCGCGCGGAAGTTCTTTCGACCGGCTGGCGACGCCGCCTGGCGCTGACGCGCGTTTTGGTAGCGGAGCGGCCGTTGTGGCTGTTGGACGAGCCGACGGCGGCGCTCGACCTGACCTCAAGTCGAATGGTTGCGGACATGATCAGGGATCACCTTTCCGCAGGCGGCCTCGCGGTCATCGCAACCCACCTCGACCTCGGCATCGACGGCGTGCAGCAGTTCGAACTCAAGCCGATGACTGCCGCTTCCGGCTGATGCGTCACACGATGCCGTTGCGCAATTCTGCCTCGCCGCGCGCGAGGCGATCGAGATTTTCAATCAGGATATCGATGACGTTGTCTTCGTAGGCTTGCGTCTCACCTGCGCTATGTGGCGTGATCAGCACGTTCGGCATGGCCCACAGCGGCGATGTTGCGGGAAGTGGCTCTTCGCGCGTCACGTCCATGGCGGCCGCTCGTATGCGACGGGCTTGCAGGGCGGCGATCAACGCAGTTTCGTCCACGACCTTGCCGCGCGCGACGTTCACCAGCATTGCCGTCGGCTTCATCGCGGCGAGCGCTGCGCCATCGATCAGGTTCTCCGTCTCCGGCGTCAGCGGGCACGCGAGCACGACAAAATCAGCTTGCGGCAGCACTCTCTTCAAGTAGGCAGTCGTGACGATTTCATCGGCATCCGCAGCGCCCGGCGTCACATCGCGCTTGACGCCGATCACCCGCATATCGAAGGCCCTCGCGAACCGCGCCAGGCGCGCGCCGATCCGGCCAAGCCCCACAATGACGATGGTGCGGCCGGTGAGTTCGGCCTCGCGCTCGGCGATCGCCGATATCATCGGCCGCCAGTGCGCGCGCGCCTGATGATCGCGGCCGCTGACGATGTGGCGCTCGGTGGCCAGCATCATCGCCATCGCATGTTCGGCGACCGCGTTGGCGTTGACACCGGCAGCACTCGCCAGCCGTACGCCATGGGCTTGGAACCGCGCACGGTCATATTGGTCGGTGCCGGCGCTGATCGACTGGACGAACTTCAGTTTCGATGCGGACCCGAGCAGGTCGTTCCGCCACAGCATCGATACGACGATCACGTCGGCCTCCGACGCGCGCGCGTAGAGGTCGTCGAGCGTGCGCACCTGTAAATGCGCGATGCCTGTCTTGCGGTGTGCGAACCGGTCGGCCATTTGATAAGCGGCGTGCGCAAAACAGATCGTCAATTGTGAACGCGCGGGGAATGGCACTGGGGGCATGCTGGTCTCCTGTGTGTCGAGTTAGTTCGCGCGCTTGTAGCCGATGCAATGGCTGAGGGTGAAGCATCGCGGAGTGCCCTGTTGTCAGACGGTGGCGGCAATGGTCCAATGCTGGCGCATCTTGGCCGTGGGAAAAACATCATGGATATGGGTATCGAAGGCTTGCGCGTGCTGATAACCGCCGGCGCTACCGGTATCGGGCGGGCGATTGCGCAAGCATTCCTCCGGGAGGGTGCGCGGGTGCATGTGTGCGATGTCGATCAGGCAGCGCTCGCCGAGTTGGCCAAGCTGCACCCAGCGATAACGTCGACCGTCTGCGACGTGGCCAAGCGGGATCAGGTCGCCATGCTGTTTGCGGCCGCGCTGGAAAAGCTGGGAGGGCTCGATTGCCTGGTCAACAATGCTGGCATCGCCGGCCCCACCGGACGCATTGAGGATATCAATCCCGAGGACTGGGATCGCTGTGTCGAAATCGATTTGACCGGGCAGTTCAACTGCGCGCGGTTGGCTATTCCGCATCTCAAAATGTCCAAGAACGCCAGCATGATGAACGTGTCGTCGCTGGCTGGAAAAACTGGCTTCGCGATGCGCGCGCCTTACGCGGCGGCCAAATGGGGCGTCATCGGCTTTACGAAATCGGCGGCGATCGAACTGGGCGGCGACGGCATCCGCGTCAATGCGTTGTTGCCGGGGCTGGTGGCAGGCGACCGTCAGCGGCGGGTACTCGAAGCCAAGTCGCAGGCGCGGGGTATCGCGTTCAAGGACATGGAGGCGATGGCGTTTTCGTATACCTCGATCAAGGAGTACGTGACGCCGGAGCAATTGGCCGATCTGGTTGTGTTCACCGCGTCCCCGCGTGGCCGCACCATCTCCGGCCAGTCGCTGGCAGTGTGCGGAGACACGAATATGCTGGGGTGAGAATGCCTGCCAAGGCTCGAGCGACGAACTGGCCTACTCTTGAGTGTCGTTCTGTTCGCGCTCCAGCCGCGTGTCGTCGCCGTCCTCGTCGGCATCCTGCTGGCCGCCGGCAACGGCGTAACTGCCACGCAGCCAGCGCGAAAGATCGATGTCGGAACAGCGCACCGAGCAGAACGGGCGCGCATGAGCGGTGGCCGGCCGGCCGCAAATGGGACATGGCACGGCTCTCGCCACTTGATCGGGTTTTTCGCAGCGTGCTTGGGCCATGACGATACCGACGGGCTGGAGTGGCTCAATAAGGTGTCAGCGCCGCAACGCTTACGACGGTTCCGTCTCGCCGGCCTTTAGCCAGTTGAAATGGATCGGAAAACCCTCGCCGACCAGCATAGCCACGATTTCTGCCAACGGCAGACCGACGACGTTGGTATAGGACCCGTCGATGCGCTGCACGAACGCACCGGCCAAACCCTGGATGGCATAACCGCCTGCCTTGTCGCGCCACTCGCGGGAGCCAATGTAGGCCTCGATCTCGGCCCGCGACAGGCGTTTGAAGCGCACGCGGGTATCAACGATCTTGATCCGCACGCGGTCATCAGGGGTGATCAGGCAGACGCCGGTCAGCACACGATGCGCGCGGCCCGACAGCAATTCGAGGCACGCGACGGCTTCCTCGACGAAGCGCGGCTTCATCAGAATGCGGCGGCCGACGGCGACAATGGTATCGGCGGCGATCAGGTAGCTGTCGGCGAATTCGCGGTCGTTGGCGATCTGGTCGCGCGCTTCCTCGGCCTTGGCGCGCGCCAACCGCGTCACGAGCGAACGCGGCATTTCTCCCTTGCCGGGTGTTTCGTCGATCGACGACGGGCGCAGCGCGTCAGGCTCGATGCCGACCTGCGCCAGCAGCGTCACCCGGCGCGGCGAAGCGCTTGCCAACACCAATTTGGGGCGCGGCTGAGTACCGGCCGTCGGGCGTGCGCGCGCGAGTTCTCGTCGCAAGGTTTCGCGACGTGGACTGTCGATCCTACTTAAAGCGGTAAGTAATGCGGCCTTTGGTGAGGTCATAGGGCGTCATCTCGACAAGGACTTTGTCGCCTGCAAGTACACGGATTCGGTTCTTGCGCATCTTGCCAGCAGTGTGCGCAATAATTTCGTGGCCATTTTCGAGTTTGACCCGAAATGTCGCGTTCGGCAGTAGTTCCGATACGAATCCCGGAAATTCAAGTAGTTCTTCTTTCGCCATACCGATCCCAGCAGTGCTTTCTCGCAAGTTGTCGCCAATCGCGCGGACCTTGCACAGGAAATCCAGCGGGATGCAAGGGGCGAAAGGGTCGCCACAGGGATCGGCCGCGCTCAGGAGGCGCTCGTGGATTGTAACAGCGGCGGGGGCTCAATGCAGCGTGTCATGATCATCGGCATATCCGGGGCCGGCAAGTCGAC
>JANXYD010000025.1 GCA_025350265.1 Hyphomicrobiaceae bacterium
GGCATCGTCGCCTTAGACTACGGCCCGCATGTCTCACAACACTTACGCGTCACGAAAAAAGAAACGGCACGGCTCCCTGCCGGGGGTGAAGAACGCACATCTGCCGCCCCCTCATCTGGCCTGGGATGCCCCGATTATACGCATAAACAAAGGGTTTCCGCCACTAGGTACCCACCTAGGTCCTTGCCTCCCCCTCGACGGGGGAGGGTCGACTACACCTATGAGCAAAGGCTTTCTGCTACTAGGTTCGGTACCTAGTGGTCGTCATCGCCGCTTCGCGCTAGGATTTGTGCATGACCTCTCAGAAACTCATCGACGACTGTTTTGTGAGCGACCGTGACCGCATGCGGCACGATGATGCAATCACGATCCTCAGAACCCGCATAACCCGCATCGCAGGCATCGAGCGCATCCCCGTGGCGGCAGCGATGGCCCGCGTACTGGCGCGATCCGCGGTCGCAGCGTTGCCGGTTCCAGCCCACACGAACGCCGCTGTGGACGGGTATTCTTTCGCGGCCATCGATTGGGAAACTGCTGCCGCCGAGGGTCTTCCGGTCGACGGCCGCGCAGCCGCGGGGCATCCGCTGGCGATGCCTGCGATGCCACGGTCCGCCGTGCGCATCTTCACCGGAGCCGTCGTGCCGGACGGCCACGATACGGTGGCGATGCAAGAGGATTGTACTCGCGACGATCACGACGGCATCGTCCGGGTCCGTATTCCGTCCGGCCTGCAACGTGGTGCGAATGTGCGGCGCGAAGGCGAGGACGTCACCGCCGGGACAACGCTCATCCACGCGGGGGCGGTGCTCAAGCCGCAAGACCTGGCCGCGCTTGCGTCCGTCGGCCTTGGCGAAGTCGACGTCTACCAGCGGCTGCGCGTCGGCATTCTTTCAAGCGGCGACGAGATCATCGCGCCGGGCCGGTCCGCGGCTGCCGGCCAAGTCTACGATGCAAACGCGCCGATGCTGCATGGGCTTGTCGAGGCCGCCGGTGCGGAACCGCACTATCTGGGCACCGCGTCAGATAACCCTGCGGCCCTCGAAGCGCAACTTTCCGCAGCCGCCCGCTCCTATGATCTGGTCATCACGTCGGGTGGCGCGAGCCAGGGCGAGGAGGATCACCTCGTGGCCACGCTCGACCGGCTCGGCAAGCGGCATCTGTGGCAAATTGCGATCAAGCCGGGGCGGCCGATGGCGTTCGGCCAGATCGGCGATTGCGTCGTTATCGGCCTGCCCGGCAATCCGGTGGCGGTGTTCGTGTGTTTCTTGATGTATGTCTATCCTATGTTGCGCACCCTCGGCGGCGCTCCTTGGCGCGAACCCCGCCGCTGGCAATTGCCGTCGGCCTTCGAAAGCCCGACGCGCAAACTTGGCAGGCGGGAGTTCTGGCGCGGCAGCATCATCGAGCTGAACGGGACGATGGCGGTCGAAAAATTCGCGCGCGACGGCTCGGGGCTGATCAGCGGGCTGCGCGCCGCTGACGGTTTGATCGAGGTGACGGAAGCCGTTACGTCCGTCCGCCGGGGCGACATGATCCAGTTTATCCCGTTCAGCGAATTCGGCATCTTCGGTCACTGACCCACCCCGGGGGGTGCGAGAACGAAGCTGAAACGTGGTCAGGAAAAATATTTTTGCACAGATTGTTAGAAGGTTCTTGCTGGACAAGAACAAAAGTAGTACATTTCGTCATTGCCTGAATGTGCAACTCGTGAAATAAGGGCGTGACAATGTTCGAGTCGGACGAGACAAAGAAATCGAAGTCCATGCCGGATCTGCGGCTGGTCGAAGGGGGCGGTATGGACAAGAACAAGGCACTCGAAGCGGCGCTGGCGCACATCGAGAAGCAGTTCGGCAAGGGCTCCATCATGAAGCTCGGGGCCAACGACCGCAGCCACGACATCGAGGCAATTTCGACGGGGTCACTCGGGTTGGATATTGCGCTCGGCATCGGCGGTCTGCCGAGGGGCCGCATCATCGAAATCTATGGTCCGGAAAGTTCCGGTAAGACGACGCTGGCGTTGCATTGTATCGCCGAAGCGCAAAAAAAGGGCGGTGTGTGCGCCTTCGTCGACGCCGAACATGCGCTCGATGCTGTTTACGCGCGGAAGCTGGGCGTCAAGATCGAGGACCTGTTGATTTCCCAACCCGACACGGGTGAGCAGGCGCTTGAAATCACAGACACTCTGGTGCGCTCGGGCGCGGTCGATATTCTGGTCATCGACTCGGTCGCAGCCTTGACCCCCAAGGCTGAACTTGAAGGCGAGATGGGCGATAGTCTGCCGGGACTGCAAGCGCGTCTTATGAGCCAGGCGCTGCGCAAGCTGACGGGTTCAATATCAAAATCCAAAACGATGGTCATCTTCATCAACCAGATCCGCATGAAAATCGGCATTATGTTTGGCAATCCGGAGACGACGACGGGCGGCAACGCGCTCAAGTTCTACGCGTCTGTGCGCCTCGATATCCGCCGCATCGGTCAGATCAAGGACAAGGACGAGGCGGTCGGCAACCAGACGCGCGTCAAGGTGGTTAAAAACAAAGTCGCTCCGCCGTTCAAGCAGGTCGAGTTCGACATCATGTACGGGGTCGGCATATCCAAGATGGGCGAATTGGTAGATCTTGGCGTCAAGGCCAATATCATCGAAAAATCGGGCGCCTGGCTGTCCTACAAAGGCGAGCGCGTCGGCCAGGGCCGCGAGAACGCCAAGACCTTCCTCAAAGACAATCCGAAAATTGCCAACGAGATCGAACGCGCCATTCGCAGTAATGCGGGCGTAGCCGAGATGCTGCTCGCCGCCCCCGAAGGTGACGAAGCCAAGGAAGCGGTCGAAGGCCCCGACGCCGACGGCATTCTACCCGACACCGAGGCCAAGGTGTCGGCACGTGGTAAACGCTAGAGTGCTTCCGGATAAAGCATGCCCCGGACGCGATCCGTGGGGGTGCGCAGTTTTTTCCGAAAGAAGCACGACAAAACAAAGAGCTAGGTTAGGTCGTTCCGTGCTTCTACTGAAACCGGAACGGCCCTAGTGGTTCATAGCGGCTATGATGGCCGGCATGACTGCGGCACGGACTATTCGCGGCCGGTCGCTGCCCCTGGTGATAGCTGCTTCAATCGCAGACGGTTGCACGGTAGCAACGTACGATGCCACCACGGCAGACATAATCGCCGAAGCGGTTGTAATCGCAATAACCACCAACACGACGGCACTGGCGCGGCCCGGCGTAGCAGCCGTCGTCATAGCCGGCGCGCGAGCGATACCGATAGTAAGGCGAATAGCCGTAGGCATATCCGCCGAGGGCGGCACCAGCGATGATGCCCGCGGCGATGCCGAGGCCAACGCCACGGCGCGCTTCAGCGGGAGCGGATGTCGTACCGACAGCTGCGATCGCTAGCGTTGCGGCAAGTGCGAACGATGTGAGTTTTTTGATCATGGACCTACTCCGACTCTGGAATGCGACAATTTGGCCAATCGCTTATGAATAAACGGTGAATATGGCCTCGCCGCCGCCATCACGATAATCATCGAAAGTTTGGCCGAATGCTCGTCGCGCCGCGCGGTTGGCTTGGCGCGCGCCCGGGCGGCGCTTGGTGCGTGCTCCAAGATGGCTGATAACGGCGGCCGACTAAAGGCAGCCCGATCAGCTCAGCATGCCGTTTCGGTTTTAGTCGTGTTCGGACGGCAGCCCGCGGACGGCAGCCGGTCCTAACGTCGTCGTGCACCTTCCGGGGCAGTTCGTTCCCGGAGGCGCGCCTAGCGTCTTCCGCCCGTCGGCTGGAAGACAGTTCGCGGCATCGAGCTTCAACCGGCAACAGCAATGCGCGAAGCTTCACTTCAACGGCACGCCGTTGTGCGATCCATGGTCGGCAGGGGTTCGGTCGGTATCTCTGTCGATGCCCCAGGCCGGGTGATAGCGATACTTCGGGCCGGTATAGGAATAATGATAGCGGTTGCGCATATCGGCGGCGGGCACCCAATAGCCTGAGTTATAACCGGGGTACCAGGCGCGCCGCGTATATCGGTAGGCGTAGGGATCGTCGCACATTGTCGATTGTCCCTGGCAATCGCCGCGTCCGACCCAGCGCCGCGCACCAAGCGGCAAATCACGGCCCTCCGGCGCGACAAACGGATCGGAACTGAAGGCTGCGGCAGGCGCGGGCGCAAGCGCGGCGACGCCACCGGCCACGAAGGCCAAAGTCATGATCAAAGGCAGTCGCATAGTTCACTCCAGGTGCCGGCAGACAACTCTTGACCGTATAAACGCAGAGTATGCCTAAGGTTCGGTTAAAGCGATAGCCGTGGTGTCGATGCAAGCAGCCTCCCAGAGTGCTTCCGGAGAAAGCATGCCCCTGACGAGATCCGGGGGGTGAGCGGCTTTACGACAAAAAGAACGCCAAAACAACGAGCTAGGATCGTTCCGTGG
Source organism: Hyphomicrobiaceae bacterium (assembly GCA_025350265.1). Classification (GTDB taxonomy): domain Bacteria; phylum Pseudomonadota; class Alphaproteobacteria; order Rhizobiales; family Hyphomicrobiaceae; genus JABFRJ01. Next base: position 4,422 of record JANXYD010000025.1, read on the forward strand.
TTCCACTAAAACCGCAACCACCCTAGGCTCGATATCGTACCCGCGCGTACGTCCCAACTGATTAGTCCGACGGCGCTGGATTTAATCAAATACTCACCATAGCCAGTGCACTGTCAGTCATTGTCGCCACTCGGGGCAGCGGGTTCTATTTGCCCGCGCGTCCAGTGATGGGACATTTTCCAGAGGCCAAAACACAGTGCCGGGTTACGCTGCACCATTGCTGCCGTCCGAAGCCACCGATCTTGACGCCGGCACCAGCGACGGCGCGCTCGATGCGGTGCTGTCGGACAACGCGCGTCGGTTGCGTGCCATCGTCGGGCGCTGGCGCGACGAGGATGGCCGCGCGGTGTCCACCGTGGCCGCACCGTCTGCACCCTCCGCGGCGTCCACCGCAGCGGCTCCGCTAGCCGCTCCTATCGCAGCTCCCGTCGCAACCCTCGTCGCTGCACAGCCCAGTGAGCCGGCCCACGCGGCATCCCGCCCCCCGGCACCATCGGCCACTGCCGCAGCTGTGCCACCCCGTGGCGTGCGCAAGCTGCGCGCAAGACCCGTCGAAGCGCCACCCTCTGAGCCTGAGGTTGCGGCCGTCGCCGTGGGCCACGGCATGTCACCGACTGTAGCTGCGGGGCCGCAGGCGGATGCCTTGGCAGCTCCGGCCACGCTCAGCCCGCCGCCGGTGCATCGCCTGACCAAGAAGGGCGAGATGTGGCTGGCGCTGAATGCGAGCAGGCGCGCCATCATCGCCGTCGGCTGGTTCAGTTGCGTCATCAACGTGCTGATGCTCGCCGGGCCGCTGTTCATGCTGCAGGTCTACGATCGCGTCATGACCTCAGGCAGCATCCCGACGCTGATCGCGCTGCTCGGCCTGACCATCGCCGTTTATGCCGTCATCGGCGTTCTCGAACTCGTGCGTTCGCGCATCATCACCCGCATCGGCATCGAGATCGACCAGCGCATCGGCGATCGCATTTTCGAGGCGGCGCTCAAATCCAGCATCGGTGCCACCGGCTCGCCGACCGCCGCGCTGCGTGATCTTGATACGTTGCGCAATTTCGTCGCCGGGCCCGCGCCGATGACGTTCTTCGATATCTGGTGGGCACCGGTATATCTGCTGGTCATCTTCGCCACCCATTGGACGCTTGGATTATCTGCGCTCGGCGGCTGCCTGATTCTGTTGTTCACGGCCTATCTCAGCGACGCGCGCAGCCGGGCACCGTTGCTCGAAGGTCAGAAGTCGGCGGTGCGCGGCATGGAGATGGCGGAAACGGGTCAGCGCAACGCCGAGGCCATCGCCGCCATGGGCATGATCGGCGCCTATCGCCAGCGCTGGCAGAAGCTCAACCAGGAAGCGCTGGCCTGGCAGGTCTATGCGTCTGATGTGCTGGGCGGCATCGCCTCGGCATCGAAGGCGCTGCGGCTGTTGCTGCAATCGGGCATGCTGGCGATCGGCGCGGCACTGGCGCTGAAGGGCGAGATCAGCTCCGGCTCGATCATCGCCGCAACCATCATCTTCGGCCGCGCGCTGGCTCCTGTCGAACAGGTGATCACCCATTGGCGCAGTTCTTTGAAGGCGGTGGAGGGCTACAAAAAACTCGAGACGCTGCTCGCGGCCGTCCCCCCCGTCGCGCGCAGCATGGCAATGCCGACGCCGAAAGGACATCTCGATATCGCCGGACTGCGCGTCACGTCACCAGGCGGCAAAACGCTCATTCTCAACAACATCTCATTTACCGTCTCGCCCGGCCAGATGCTGGCCGTGATCGGGCCGAGTGCGTCTGGCAAATCGTCGCTGACGCGCGCGCTGGTCGGGTTGTGGCCGCCGGTGGCCGGCAGCATCAAGATGGACGGCGTCGAGATCGGCCGCTGGGATGGCGAAGCGCTTGGCCAGCACGTCGGTTATCTGCCGCAGGACATGGAATTGTTCTCCGGCACCGTGCGCGAAAATATCGGCCGTTTCCGCGATGACGCGACCGACGACGAGATCACGGCGGCGGCGATGGCTGCCCACGCGCACGAACTGGTGATGTCGCTGCCCAACGGCTATGCGACCGAACTCGGTGCATTCGGCACCCATCTGTCGGGCGGCCAGCGGCAACGCATCGCGCTCGCGCGGGCGCTCTTCCGCAATCCGGCTATCGTCGTGCTGGACGAGGCCAACGCCAATCTCGACCGCGCCGGCGACATGGCCCTTTCCGCCGCCATCGACGGCATGCGCAAGCGCGGACAGACTATCATCTTCGTGTCGCACCGCGTGCAGGCGATCCAGCAGGCCGACACGCTGCTCTATCTCGAACGTGGCGTCCAAAAAGCGTTCGGCCCGCGCGCCGAAGTATTGGCCCAGCTCAACGCCACGCAGACGACGCCAGCCAACCCACCGCGCGCGGCGGGCCAGCAGCCAGCCACAGCGCGTCAAGAGTAACAACCAATGTCCGCTGCGCCAACCGTTGCAACCCTGCCCCGATCCCTGCAGCCCTTGCCGATCGCGGCACCGCGCCTGGAGGCCGTGGCTGAGTTGTGGCCATCGACCGAGCCGTGGATCGCCTATGGCCGCATGGTGTTGATCGGCCTGATGATCATCACGGCGCTGTTCGGCTTCGTATCGATCGGCGGCGCGGTGGTCGCCACTGGCACGGTGACCGTTGAGAGCAGTACAAAGACCGTACAACATCTCGACGGCGGCATTGTGCAGAAGATCTTCGTCAAGAACGGCGATCTCGTCAAAGAGGGCGACGTGCTCATCAAGCTCGACGATACGCAGGTGCGCACCAACGTCGGCGTATCGCGCGGGCGGACGCTCGATGCCCTCACGCAACGGCTCCGGCTCGAAGCCGAGCGCGACGGAAAATCGACATTCATGCTGCCGAACGAATTGACATCGCAACAAGCCGATCCGCAATCGGTGCGCATGTTCGAAGCCCAGCACGCGCTGTTCGTCGCGCGGCGCACGGGTCGGCAAGGCGAGCAAGGCGTGCTGCGGCAGCGCACGGAGCAGCTCAGGAACGATCTCGGCGGCATGCAGCAGCAGTTGGAGTCACGTCAGCGCGAACTGGATTTGACCAGCCATGAATTGAAAAACGTGCTGCCGCTGTTCGAGAAAGGCTTCGTCAATCAGGCCCGGCTCGGACCCTTGCAGCGTGATCAGGCGCGATTGACGGGCGAGGTCGGCCGTTTACTGACCGACGTTGAAAAAGCCAAATCGGCAATGGCGGAAGCCAACTTGAAGCTGGCACAGAGCGACAAGGACTTCCAATCCCAGGTGGCCGACGAACTGCGCAAGGCGCTGTCAGCCTTCACCGAAGCCAACGAGACGTTGGCAGGGCTCGAGGACAAGTTGCAGCGCACCGAAATCCGCGCCCCCTACGCGGGCCGCATCAACGCGCTTGCCATCTCGACAGAAGGCGGCGTGATCGCGGCCGGCAGCCCCATCGTGCAGATCGTGCCGGATGATGAGAAGCTGATCGTGGAAGCGCGCATCCAGCCGAGCGACATCGACAAGGTGCGCGGCGGCCTCAGTGCCGTGGTCAAATTCCCCGCCTTCAACGCCAAGTCGACGCCGCGCCTGCAGGGCTTGGTCACGGTCGTGTCGCCCGCGACGCTGAAAGACCAGGACCAACAGAACAAGCCGTATTACCAGGTGCAAATCGAATTGCCGGCAGAGGAACTGTCAAAGCTTGGGCGCGACCACAAGCTCGTCCCCGGCATGCCGGCGGAAGTCTACATCGAGACTCACTCCCGCTCGATCCTCAGCTACGTCGTCAAGCCCGTCGCCGACCTCATCAGCCACCTCGGCCGCGACGGGTGACGGACGGCCACTTGCTCCGAAGTCGATTACCAACGGCAGGAACAAGGCTAGCATAAATCGGAAGAGCCCTAATTCCAAATGGAACTCGGGGCGGTGTTGGGAACCGAGTAGAAGGCGCTCGCCCGGCTGCTTTCTACGCGACGGCTCCCACCATCACGGCGCAAGCGACTGCGGCGGTGGTGGCGGATCGTTCTCGTCGCGGTCACGCCCGGCGACGAGGGTCGGCACGCCGTCGCGACCATAAAGATCGGGGCGGAACTGCACCGTGCCGCCCGGTTCGGCCCAAGCGGTAATATAGGTGAAATACACCGGTATCGGATGCGTCAGCGTCAGGTCGACCGGCTGGCCGCCCTCGATAATGCCGTCGATGCGGCCGGGCTGCTCCCAACCCAGTTCGTTGCGCGCAATCCATTCGCCGAGCTTGAACACGTCCTGCACCCGCACGCAGCCGGCGCTGAACGCGCGGGCGCGCTGCTGAAACAGCGGCTTCATCGGCGTATCGTGCATATAAACGCCCTCGGAATTGGGCATATCGATGCGCATCAGGCCGAGCGCGTTCTGCGGCCCTGGATCCTGCCGGAACTTGATCTGGGTGGCGGAAGCAGTATTCCAATCGACGCCGGCCTGATCGATCTCGGGACCGTTGAAGTCGCGCGTCAGCACGCGGATTTTTTCGCGCGCGATATACTCGGGCTCCTTGCGCATCTTGGGAATGAGATCGAGCGTGGCGACGCTATCGGGCACGCGCCAATAGGGGAAGAAATTCAGCGCGCGGATGGTGGCCTTGACGACCGGCGTCTGCCGCTCGACCCGGCCGGCGATGACGCGGTGACGCTGCTGCACCTCGCCGCGCTCGACGGCTTCGAGTTGGAACGCCGGCGGATTGACCAGCACATAGCGATCTTCGACGCGTTGCTGCGTCAGTTCGTGCAGGCGGCCGAGGTTGAGTTTCAACTGCGCCAGGCGCGCCTGCGCCGGCACGTTCAAGGCGAGCAAGGTGGTCTTGTCGACGCGACCGGACACCCGCAGGCCATGATTTTCCTGGAAG
>JANXYD010000042.1 GCA_025350265.1 Hyphomicrobiaceae bacterium
CGCGGCCGGACTTGCTGCCGGCCTCATCACCGAAGGCCGCTCCGGTGCGATCGTCGAGGTCAATTCGGAGACCGATTTCGTCGCGCGCAACGACAAATTCCAGGACCTGGTGCGCAAGATCGCATCCGTCGCGCCTCAGGCCAAGGGCGATATCGCCAAGCTGGTGGCTATGAAATATCCGGGCGGCACGCTGACGGTCGAGGAAACGATCAAAGAGATGATCGCCACCATCGGCGAGAACATGAACGCGCGCCGCACGGCCGTAGCGTCGGTGACCGATGGCGTGGTGTCGGACTATCTGCACAATAAGGTTGCCGATGGCCTCGGCAAAATCGGTGTGCTCGTCGCGCTGGAAAGCAAAGGCGACAAGCCCGTGTTGTTCGAACTCGGCCGTCAGGTGGCCATGCAGGTTGCCGCCAACAACCCGCTCGCACTCGACATAACCGGTGTCCCGGCCGATGTGCTGGCGCGCGAGAAGGCGATTTTGGCCGACAAGAACCAGGGCAAAAAGCCTGAAGTTCTAGAAAAGATCTTCCAGTCGAGCTTGAAGAGCTTTGCCAAGGAAAATTGCCTGCTCGATCAGGTCTGGATCCACGAACCGAGCAAGTCGGTCGGGCAGGCGCTGAAGGATGCGGAGGCTCGTGTCGGCGCACCGGTGAAGATCGCCAGCTACGTGCGCTATGCGCTCGGCGAGGGCATCGCCAAGGCCACCGAAGATTTCGCCGAGGAAGTCAAGAAAGCCGGCGGCGCGTAAAGCGCCAGCAGCAAGGCTTACACACAGGCAGCAGAAACGGCGGCGCAGGACTGTGCCGCCGTTTTCTATTCGACCGCCTGCGCGTCCGCTTGCGGGCTGGTTTGAGTTGCAGGCGGTCTGTATTAACGGAGCCTTAAGGCGCATCTGGCCATGCTGGCGCTTCCGAGTTCACGCGGGGCGCGCTCTCTCAGATGCAGGCGGTCACAACAAGCGCACACCTTCCGGACGGGGTTGAGCAGGTCGGTGGCGACTGGCCGCCGCTGGGCGTCGATCTCAGCCGTCTCGTAGTGGCCTGGGACACCCATCTCACCGACGGTCGCGGCCTCGCCGCAAAATCGATCGAAGCGTATGGCCGCGATCTCCGGCAACTGCTGACATGGCTGCATACGCGGCTGCAGCGACCGGTCGGCATCGATGATCTGGCTCGGCTGGACGCTAAGACCGTACGCGCGTTCCTGGCCGCCCGCCGCCGCTCAGGGCTCGAGAACCGCTCGATGGCGCGGGCGTTGTCGTCACTGCGCATGTTCTTCCGCTGGCTGGAAGAAACCGACACGCTCAAGAACCGGACGCTGCGACTGGTGCAAGCTCCGAGACTGCCGCACTCCGTGCCAAAGCCATTGACTGTCGAGCGTGCCGCAGCGGTCGTCGATGGCGGCATGGCGGCCGAACTCGACTGGGTGGCGGCGCGCGACACGGCCGTGCTGTTGCTGCTCTATGGGTCTGGTTTGCGACTGTCGGAGGCCCTCGGCCTCACGCTGAAGGACGCGCCCGTCGTCGGCATCGAGGTGGTTGTCATCACCGGCAAGGGCGGCCGCCAGCGGATGGTGCCGATTCTCCCTGTCACCCAACGCGCCGTCGCCCGCTATCTCGAACTTTGCCCGTACGCGCTCGCCGACGACGAACCGGTGTTTCGCGGCGCGAAGGGTGGCCCGCTCAGCCCACGCTTGATCCAATTGGCGATGGAACGGATGCGCGCGGCGCTCGGCTTGCCGGAGACGGCGACGCCGCATGCGCTCAGGCATTCGTTCGCAACCCACCTGCTGTCGTCGGGTGCCGATCTCAGACAGATCCAGGAGCTGCTCGGCCATTCCAGTCTGTCGACCACCCAGATCTACACCGAGGTCGATCGCGAACGGCTGCTCAAGGCGCATGAGATGTATCACCCGCGCGCCTGACGATGGTCGCCCCCGCAAGCCTTCTGATCGCCTCCGCAGCAAACAAAATCCTGTCACGAAAGCGTTTCCGTCATGTCCCTGCGCCGCATTCTGCAATCGCTCCCGGTTTTGGTCATTGCCACGGCGCTGCCACTGACCGCCGTGTTGGCGCAGACGACCGGCTGCCCCGGCAAAGACCTGCTCGGCGAACTCAAGTTGAGCGATGCGGCAGTCCACGCGCGCATTCTCGCCGCCGCCAATGCAAGCAAGAACGGCAAGAGATTGCTGTGGAAAATCGAGAGCCACGAGCAGCCTGATCATCCCGCGTCCTACCTGTTCGGCACGCTGAACGTTTCCGACGAGCGGTTGCAGCACTTCAGTACGGCTGTGACGGAGGCACTCGACGTGTCGTCACGGATCGCACTGGAAGTGGATGAGACGTCACCGGAACGCACCCAGGAAGCCTTGGGCGTGATGCGGAATGCGACCGTGCCCGGCAACAGCGCCAAGCTGGAGACGCTGCTGGCGAGACCGGACGCGGCGCGCGCGAGCCTGATTTTGGCGAGGTCGGGCTTGCCGAAAGATCTGGCGGCGCGCGTCAAGCCGTGGGTGGCGATGCTGCTGACATCGACATCGGAGTGCGAGCGCGAGCGCTTGCGGCAGGGCAAGTTGACGCTCGACGCGGAACTTGCGCGGCAAGCCGAAAACCGCGGCGTGGGATCGTTCGGTCTGGAAAGCACGGAGATGCAGTACGCGGCCTTCGCGGCGCTGTCGGACGCCGAACAGATTTCGTTGCTCAAGGCAGGTCTGGCGGCCGTCGATCATATCGACGACGAGACCGAGGCGATGGTGCAACTTTATCTGGCGCACGACATCGGTGCTTTGTGGCCGCTCCACGAAGAACTGGGCAAGCGCTACGGCGCAGACGCGCCAGCGCTCGAAGCGTTCCGGCAGAGCGTGCTCGACGA
>JANXYD010000054.1 GCA_025350265.1 Hyphomicrobiaceae bacterium
CTGAACCTGATGATCGGGCTTCTGCATCCGCCGATCGGCCTGCTGCTGTTTGTCGTTTCGAATGTTGGTCAGGTGCCGCTAAAGCCGATCATGATCGAGTCATTGCCGTTTCTAGGGTGGGCCCTAGCAGGCTGCTGAAAAACTCGGCTGGTCGGTTGTAGAGACTCCCGAAACGGCCTCTCTCGTTGACCGGAAGTGAACTCGATGTCGTCAAGCACAGCTCCGATCAACCACAGACGGCGTCGCCAAGGGGCGAAAAACCTTTTTCAGCAGCCTGCTAAAGGGCCGTCCACCTGATCGGTGACCCGGTTCTCCCCTATTTCAGCCCGGCCGGTGTTGACGCCTTCGCTGCGAAAGCGATGGCGACGAGGTGGTATGTCATGAGCCATATCGTGCAGATCCGGGCTGAAGGACGGCAAGCGCTGGCGAGCAAGGGCTTCGGCACCAGCGCCGTAGCATCGTTCGACGACAGCGCGCCGCTCAAGCTCGATTGCGACAGGGACCTGGCACCGTTCGAAATCGCGTATCAAACCTACGGCACGCTGAACGCGGCCAAGAGCAATGCTATCCTCATCTGCCATGCCCTGACCGGCGACCAGCACGTCGCCAACACGCATCCCATCACCGGCAAGCCCGGATGGTGGTCAACGCTGGTGGGGCCGGGGAGGCCCGTCGACACCGATCGCTTCTTCGTCATTTGCTCGAACATCCTCGGTGGTTGTCTTGGTTCTACCGGTCCAGCATCGATCGATCCAGCGACCGGAAAGCCGTATGGACTGCATTTTCCGGTCATCACGATCGGCGACATGGTGGATGCGCAGGTGCGCTTGATTGATCGCCTCGGCATCGATCAACTGTTCTCGGTGATCGGCGGATCGATGGGCGGCATGCAGGTGCTGGAGTGGGCCGCGAGCCACAAGGAGCGGGTCTATTCGGCGGTGCCGATCGCGACGGCTGCCTGGCATTCCGCACAGAATATAGCGTTTCACGAAGTGGGCCGGCAAGCGGTGATGGCCGATCCGGACTGGCGAGGCGGGCGATACACCGAGGCCGGCGTCAGCCCACGCAACGGCTTGTCGGTGGCGCGAATGGCAGCCCACATCACCTACCTGTCGGAAGACGCGCTGCAAGATAAGTTTGGACGCACTTTGGAGGCGCGCGAGGCCAAGACGTTTTCGTTCGACGCCGATTTTCAGGTGGAGAGCTATCTGCGCCACCAGGGCTCGACGTTCGTCGATCGGTTCGACGCCAACAGCTATCTGTATATTACGCGGGCGATGGATTATTTCGACCTGAAGAGTGAGCACGGCGGCATTCTGGCTAACGCATTTAAGGGCACGAAGACGCGATTTTGCGTGGTTTCCTTCACGTCGGACTGGCTTTACCCGACGCGGGAAAGCCGCGCCATCGTGCAGGCGCTGAACGCTGTGGCGGCCAACGTGTCGTTCGTGGAAATCGAAAGTAGCAAGGGCCACGACGCGTTTTTGCTCAACGAGCCGGAGTTGTTTGCAACCGTCACGGGGTTCATCAATTCAGCTGCCGACCGGCGCGGCATCGCTCCTGTTGCCGCATCCAGCGTCGCACCGCGCCCGGAGACGACATGATGCTGCAGCAATTGCCGCCAATCGACGCTGCGCCACGCGTCGATCACCTGTTGATCGCCGAGATGGTGCGAGCTGGTGCGCGCGTGCTCGATGTTGGTTGCGGTGACGGAGCGCTGCTGCATCTTCTGGCCGAACGGCGGCAGGTCGACGGGCGCGGCATCGAGGTGGCGCGCGATCGCGTCAACGCCTGCGTGGCGGGTGGACTGTCGGTGATCCAAGGCGACGCCGACCGAGACTTATCCGAGTATCCGGACGCGGCCTTCGACTACGCCATTTTGTCGTTGACCATCCAGGCGACACGACAGCCGAAGGTGGTGCTGCAAAATCTGTTGCGGATCGCGCGGCACGCCATCGTCTCGTTTCCGAACTTCGGGCATTGGAAAGTACGCCAACAGCTGCTGCTGCGCGGCCGCATGCCGGTAACCCCGAACCTGCCCGACCCGTGGTATGAAAGCCCGAACGGCCATCTGTGCACGATCAAGGATTTTGTGGCGCTGTGCGAACTCATCGACGCGCGCATCGAACGGAAGGTGGCTTTCAACGCGTCCGGCCAGCAACTCGGAACCTGGCTGCCGATCACGGCGCATAATTTCCTCGGCGAGCGCGCGGTATTTTCGCTGACCCCGAAGACGCGGACATCGGCACGATAATACAGCGACAAAAAGGGTTCCTACCATGGTCGTAGCTCATCGCCTCGACGCCAGCGCCAAGACTGTGCACTGGGGCTATTTCGATGCGGCGCTGCCACCGTTGATCACTGTTGAAAGCGGTGACACGATTGTCATGTCAACGGTTTCGGGTGGGCGCGAAGTGATGCCCCAGCCGCCCCTGAAAATTCCAGCAGCGCTTGCCGAGGTGCAGGCGCATCTGGTGCCGGTGTTGCCGGGGCACATGTGCACCGGACCGGTGGCGGTCCGGGGCGCGCGGGCTGGCCAGGTGCTCGAAGTGCGCATCAAGCAGATCGAGTTGCATTACGACTGGGGCTACACGCTGTCGCGACCACTGTCGGGAGCGCTGCCGGATGATTTTGCCGAACTGCACCTGATGCACATTCCGCTCGATAGGGCTGCGATGACCGGGCGTCTGCCGTGGGGTTTGGAGCTGCCGCTGAAGCCGTTCTTCGGCGTGATGGGAACCGCGCCGCCACTCGCGTGGGGCAAGGTGTCGACGCTGCCCCCGCGCCGCAACGGCGGCAATCTCGACAACAAGGAACTGGTGGCGGGCAGCACGCTGTATCTGCCGATCCACGTCGACGGGGCGCTGTTCTCGGTCGGTGACGGACACGGCGTGCAAGGCGACGGCGAGGTGTGCGTAACGGCGATCGAAACGGGCTTGATCGGCACCTTCGAATTGATCGTGCGCCCGGACATGGCGCTTAAATGGCCGCGCGCGGAGACGCCCAGCCATGTCATCACGATGGCGTTCGATCCGGATCTCGACCGTTGCGTGGTGATCGCGCTCAGGCAGATGCTGGACGTGATCGAGCGGGAGGTCGGCATTACCAGACAGGAGGCCTATGCGTTAGCCAGCCTCGCCGCCGACGTGCGGGTGACGCAAGTGGTCAACGGCAACAAGGGTATCCACGTGATGCTGGCGAAGCGCTGGCTGCAGCCGAAAGCGTAGGGCGCAATAGCAAAGCGTATTGCGCCGGCCGGCGTCTCCAAAGTTTGCAATCTGCGCCAAGCGCGTGCAGCCGGAGCAATACGCTTTGCTAATGCGCCCTTAGGCGTCGCGCTGCTTGACCTGCGCCCCAAACCCCCTACTAAGTTGCTGCGCCAGCCGGCTGGACGGTCGCTGACATGCTTCGCAAGGGGCATGGCGGAGGAAAGTCCGGGCTCCATGGACAAACGGTGGCGGCTAACGGCCGCCGGGGGCGACCCTAGAGACAGTGCCACAGAAAACAGACCGCCCGGGACTTGCGTCCCAGGTAAGGGTGAAACGGTGGGGTAAGAGCCCACCGCGCTCCTGGCAACAGGAGTGGCACGGCAAACCTCACCGGGAGCAAGACCAAATAGGAGTGGGCGCGCGGCGCGGGCAACCGCGGCCACGGAGCTGGTTCAGGCCCTCACTCGGGTTGGTTGCTCGAGGTGCGACGCAAGTCGCATCCCAGACGAATGACCGTCGCGGAGTGAAACCTCCAGACAAAACCCGGCTTACAGGCCGGCTGGCACATCATCATCGTTCGTTTTTGACACCAAGCCTTCGTTCGACAACAGCCCCTCGGCGGTCGCCAAGCGGGGGGCGCGGCGGACTGGAGCACCCGCCGGAAGCGACGCCGCCACCTCTTTGCGCGCTTCGACCAGCACCACACCCGCCAAGCCTGGCCAGACGCGAGCCCCGAATTTTTCCAGTGCCGGTGCCCAGCGGACAGCCAATCGATGGGTCAAGGGCAGCGCGTGCAACGCGGTGGACCAGGATATGGGCGTGAGAAATACGTCGTGCAACAGCCGCTCGAGCTGCGCGCGGCTGTAGGGTTGTCCCTGGCCGAACGGGGTCGCCTCGCGACGACTCCAGACGCCGTTACGGTTCGGCACGATCAGCAACAACCGGCCCTCCGGTGCCAAAACGCGCCACAGTTCGCGTACCAGCGGCCGTGCCTGCTCGGAAAATTCGAGGCAATGCACCACGAGAAGCTTATCGACGGAATTGTCCGGCAGCGGCAATCGCGCCTCATCGACCAGCACAGTGCCGACCGGTCCGGTTGGTGGCCATACCAGCGCGCCCTGCTGGGCCGGCATCAACGCACCCAGACGCCGCACCTCGCCGCGATACGAGCCGAGGTAGGGCGTTGCAAAGCCGAGCCCGATCAGCGTTTCGTCGTCGGCCCGGCTCCAGTGCTGGCGCACCTTCTGCGCAATGATCCGCCGCGCGACGCCACCGAGTGGGCTCGCGTAGAAGGCGGTCAGATCGAGAATATCGATATGCATCGGGTTGCAACTACAGTTCGCTGTGAACTCCCATTATGCCACCCAGGGGCCGCTCAGGGGAAAAATTCGCATCGGCAGCAATCTCCGCCGTGCTCGCACGTGGTGACGGCCAGGCTGCCAGTATCTGATCACGCCGGGATCACCGACACGTTATCCGTCGTGTCGAAACTTCGTGATACCCCGTCCGTTACTTCACTACGATCGCAGCGTATCAAAAATCAACCACCAACAAAATCTGGAGACCGCGTCATGACCAAGCTTATCGCCACCGCAGCCATCGCCCTGTCGCTTCTGACCGGCGTTGCCGCAACCGCTGCCTTCGCATTCCCGCCGACATTCGCCGACGGAATGTAAATCACATTTGGTTTCACTAAAAAAATCATTCGAAAAAATCTGGAGATCACATCATGACCAAGTTCATCGCCACTGCCGCCATCGCCCTGTCGCTGTTGACCGGCGTTGCCGCAACCGCAGCCTTCGCATTCCCACCGACGACAGCCACCGAGAAGTAAGCAGAACTTCGGCTTCCTCAAACATCAATCAATCAGAAAATCTGGAGATCGCATCATGACCAAGTTCATCGCTACTGCCGCCATCGCCCTGTCGCTGTTGACCGGCGTTGCCGCAACCGCAGCCTTCGCATTCCCGCCGACAACCGC